>NZ_DBHHEV010000069.1:0-6433 GCF_057238965.1 Peptidiphaga sp. | reverse complement strand
CGATAGAGCCCATTGCTTGGTCGCCTGGTCGATGGCGACCGTGAGAAGGCCGACGACGATTGCCCACATCATCAGCCGGCCCGCTTTGTGTGCCGTGCTCATTCGGTATGTCCTACGCCGAACGGCGGCAGCCCGCAGCTGCCGCCGTTCGCCCGTTCAGGCTCAGCGCTGATCCGACGAGGGCGTGGAACCCGATTCGACGTCGGCCAAGAGCGACTCGAGATAGCTCTTGAGGCGAGTGCGGTAATCCCGCTCGAAGTCTCGAAGCTCCGAAATCTTGCGCTCGAGAAGCCCGCGCTCCTGCTCCAGCTGGGTGAGCGTGCGGTTGTGCTGCTCCTCCGCTTCGGCAATGATCCGCTGGCTCTCGGCATTGGCCTCGGCGAGGATGCGATCGGCCTCGGCCTTTCCATCGCTGATGTACTTGTCATGCAGCTGTTGGGCCAGGGCGAGCATGCCTGCGACGGCGTTGGTGTCGCCGCCTCCAGCTGCGCCGCCTCCAACCGGCGCGAAGGAGGCCGTGGTCGCCGCGGAGAACGGGGCCTCGCCGCGCCCAGTGGCGGCGCCGGAGTTCTCCAGCTCGGCGATCCGAGCTTGAGCCTTCTTCAGCTCGTTTTCCAGCTCAGCCTTCTGAGCGGTGAGCTGGGCGATGGTTTCGGCAACTTCGTCGAGGAAGAAGTCGACCTGGTCAAGGTCGTATCCCTCCTCGATTGAGCTCGGTGCCTTGAAGCGTGCATTCAGGACATCGGATTCAGTCAGCAGCGCCATGTGTGTATTCACCTCTGTGTTTTGGTACGTATTCCTCAGCGGGCAAAAACGCCGCCTACAGGGATACGTTACCCGAAATGGTGCCAATGTTCACCGTGTGAATGGTGCTGCATCTCTGCAAGCCTTTGCCGCGAGCGAAACGTCAACGGATCAATCCGCGAAATCTCAGGCAAAAATCGATGTTTGTCGATGGCGGGAAGAGTGAGTCCTTCCCAAAAAAACTCAAAGCGAAGACGAGGGCGGCGAGCGCCGAGCCTGCGCTCGCATGCGGGGTCGGGGGTCGCCGTTCGAACGCCGTTCCTCCGCGGGGCGCCATCGATTCCGCGCGCGCTCAACGACGAAGCCGGGCCGCAAGCTCGAAAAGACGCCCGCGTCCACGCCCCACGCCGCCCGGGCTCGAGTCGATGTTCACTCTGCGCGAAGCTTCAGGCCAAGCCGACCGAGACGGTGCGGCCTGGCACGCCTGGCCGGGTTCGAAGCGACGAACGCAACACGATCCGTTGGACGCGAAACGTCGCTTCGGCCGAGGAACACCGAGCGAGTCTCACTGCCGCGGCATGCCGCGCTTCGACGATTCTCGGCGCTCAAAGGCCTTTCAGTTGCACGACAGCCGCCCGGGCGATTGCGCAGGCGGCTGTTCTGGGCGGGCCCTAGGAGGCTAAACAAACTGCTGGAGCAGCCTTCCGAGAATCCCAAGGCCCAAAATGACGATGAGAAAAGCCATGTCAAAGGCCACGGGCCCCAGACGCAGGGGCGGAACGTACCTGCCGATGAAGCGCAAGGGAGGATCCGTGGCTTTGTAGACGATGTTGACGGCGACCAGGGCGAAGCCCCTCGGGCTCCAGTCCCGCAGAATCATGGACACGATGTCGATGACGACCCTCGCAAGGAGGAGGACCATGTAGAACTGGATGAAAAAAAGAAGTATGCCGACGGCGATTTTCATCAGAAAGCGGGGGCGCCGCCTGCCGCAGCGTGCTCGTCCATCGTCACTGTGTGAGGAGTCATGAGGAGGACGTCCTCAGAGACCTTGTTGAGCTGGCCTTCGAGGCCGAAGCACAGGCCGAGCGCGAAGTCGACGATTCGCTTTCGCGACTCGGTGTCGGTCTCCGTCAGATTGAGGATGACGGGAAGGCCGGAGCGATACTGCTCAGCGAAAGCTCGGACCTCGGAAAAGGAGGTCGGGTGCACCGTCACGATGCGGGCAAGCTGAGGAACAGACGGAACCGAGCGAATGGGCGAGACGTCGGCGTCGAGGCGCTCCTCGTCGTCGTACTCCTCGTACCCGTCCTCGTATTCGTCGTACTCGTCGCTCAGCGTCGACCTGTCAACGAAGCGTTGGAACATTCCCATGCCGATATCTCTTTCACTCGCGGGGCGTACTCCATCCAACGTATTGCAGATCGCGGCGTTTGACGGCGATTTAGAAAGGCGTGTCGCGCCTTACCTGAACGAGGCCGACGAACCTTCCGCTTGCCCTTTTCGCCGCCATCTCGCGGCGATGGGAGTAATATCGGGCGTCTTCCATCGTGCAAATTTCCGACCGGACGACGTCGTCGACCTCGGCCTTTCGCAGCTGCAGCTCGAGCGCCTCGGGGATGTCGATCGCCGGCGTGCCCCAGGAGGTCCTCGAATAGCTTCCGGGCGCGAGGTTTTCGGCCTCGTCCCGCATGTCCGCGGGAACCTCGTAGCACCGTCCGCAGATCGACGGGCCGAGGTATGCGCGAATCCCTTGGGCGCCCCTCTCACGCATCGTCTCGAGGGCCACGGAGGCGATGCCGGCAAAAAGGCCGGAGCGTCCGACGTGAACCGCGGCGGCTATGGGCGCGTTTGAGGCGGCGAGGAGCAGGGGGACGCAGTCGGCCACCATGACGGCGGCGGAACAGGGATGCAGGGCGGCGTCGATGACGAGGCCGTCGGTGTCCGCGAAGGTGCGCCCGGGGGCGCCGGACGTCAAAACCTGCGAATCGACTGCCTCGACGTTGGCGCCGTGGACTTGGTCCATCCACGTGATGAATCCGACCTCGCTCGTCAGGCTCAGTCTGTTGCGGGCAACGGCGGAAGGGTCGTCTCCGACGTGCAGACCGAGGTTGAGGCTCTCGTAGGACCCCTCGGAGACCCCTCCTCGACGCGACGTGAAACCGGCTCGAATGCGGCCGCCGGGAACGGCCGAATCGAGCACCCACTCGACGAGAGACACGTGAGCTTACTGGTCTTCGAAGAGGAACGCGGGAATGTCCAAGTCGCGGCTGGAGCGGGTCGTGGGCTCCTCGACGACCGGGGGAATCGACCGGGCGGGGGCCGGCGACGTTCTGGCGACGGGCTCGGCCACGGGATGGCTCGGCGTCGCGATGTGGTGCTGACCGGTGCTCACCGGCTGAATGGCCGGCTCCTCGGCGCGGTGCGAGGGAACGGAGTCCTCGAATGTGCGCGAGCGCGCCGGCGGGGCCTGCGCGGGACGCGAGGCGGGCGTGAACTGCTCGTCTTCCGGCTCGTCGAATCCCGCGGCTATGACGGTCACGCGCACGACGTCGCCGAGCGAATCGTCGATGATGTGGCCGAAAATGATGTTCGCGCTGGGGTCCGCGGCCTCCTGGACCAGCTTGGACGCCTGATTCATCTCCTGGAGCGAGAAGTTCTCGCCGGATTGGAACGACAAAAGCACGCCGTGCGCGCCGTCGATGCTCGCTTCGAGGAGCGGCGAGGAGATCGCCGCCTCCGCGGCGCGCATCGCTCTGTCGTCGCCCGTGGCCTCGCCAATGCCCATGAGCGCGGTTCCCGCGTCCTTCATGATCGCCTTGACGTCCGCGAAGTCGAGGTTGACCAGTCCCGGAATGGTGATGAGGTCGGAGATTCCCTTCACGCCGTTGCGCAGAACCTCGTCGGCGAGGTGGTAGGCCTCGAGGACCGTGAGATTGTCGTCGGCAATCTCCAAAAGCCGGTCGTTGGGGATGACGATGAGGGTGTCGACGGCCTTGCGCAGTTCGGCCAAGCCGGCCGTCGCGTTGTTCGCCCGCTGGCGCCCCTCGAACTCGAAGGGCCGGGTGACGACGCCCACTGTCAAAGCGCCGATGGACCGGGCGATCTCGGCGACGACGGGGGCCGCACCCGTTCCCGTTCCGCCGCCTTCCCCTGCGGTGACGAAGACCATGTCGGCGTCTTCGAGGGCCGCGCTGATGACCTCGCCGTTCTCCTCGGCGGCCCTCCGGCCTACCGCCGGGTCGGCGCCCGCGCCCAGGCCGCGGGAAACCTCCCTGCCGATGTCGAGCTTGGTCTCGGCCTCGGACTTGACGAGGGACTGGCCGTCGGTGTTGATTGCAATGAACTCGACGCCTGCGAGTCCATCCTGAATCATGCGATCAACGGCGTTCACACCGCCGCCGCCCACACCGATGACTTTGATGTTCGCGCCGTTGTTGAGAGTGGGCATCGCTCTCTTCCTTTCAGACTTCAACTCGTACTTGAAGTTTTCTCCGTTCACCTTCGCGGACAAGGTAGAGGGCCGTGTTCGGCCGTTCAACCTCCGCGCGGGGCGTGTCGCGTATTCCAAAGTCGAATATACGTGAGAAACGGACGGATGTGCGGGACAACCCGCCTAGTTCGCCAGGCGCAAGAAACCGCCTAGTTCTCGGTGACGGGGGCATGCGGGGCGGAAACGTCGTAGAACTTCACCTTTTGAGAGAGGAGCCCCTTCAGCACCCTGGCTTTCACCGCGGATTCCTCGGCTCCTCCCCAATTTACGGTCGCGCCGTCCTGGAGGGTGAAGGAGACCTGCCCCGCGCGCGTGACCTCCACAGAGGCCACCTGCCTGCGCGTGCCCTCGTCGAGGGCTCCGAGCACGGCGCCCATGACCGACGTCGCCCGCGGCGCGTCGCCGTTGGCGAGCTTGAGCTTCGGGAGCGAGGCCGTCTGGCTCTTGGGAAGGTCCAAGCGCACGCCGTCCTCGTCTATGGCCGTGCACGATGTCTTCTCCATCATGCAGGCAACGGGCTTTCGCAGTGTGAGGGCGACGGTCACACCGCCCGGAAAGTTTCGCGTGACCTTGGCCCGCTTGACCATCGGGAGGCTCTTTCGAACTTTCGATTCGACCTCGCCCGTGTTCAGACGGACGAGCGGCGTCCCAACGTACTCGGCGACGGAGGCCTTCACGTCGGCGTCGGCGACGCCGGCGCCCGCCCCGCGAACCTCGACCCCGCCCGATCGCAGGGCGAGCAGCGGGCTGAAGAAAACGACCCAGGCGAGAAGGACGAGCGCGGTCCCGGCAACCGAGGCGCGCACGATTCGGCGCTTGCGCACGCGGCGACGCTCGGCCAGGCGCTCGCGGCGACGCTCCGTCATGTCGACCGGGTCCGACTCGCGCTTCGACGCCGCCGCACGCCAGCCCCGCGAGGGGCCTCCCTCGACGATCTCGGCGACGACGGCCTGCCCGTGGCGGTCTCGGCTCTCCGGAGCGAGATTTGGCTCTCCGCGGCGGTCCGCGCCCGCGAGGCCGGCGGCTCTGCGCTGGCCGAGGCTCGCGACTCCGGAAACGGCGGTCTGCTCGCCCGTGCGGGCCTCTGAGGGACTCGACGGGCTGAGAGAGGAAGCGGCCTCCGGCCTCTCTGGCCGACGGGACCCTTCTTCCGGCCGACGGGCCCCTTCCTCCTCCGCTCGCCTTCTGGGCCGCCTGGGAGGCCTCATCGCTGCCCGATCTGGTCGAGGATCGTCGGGCCGAGCTCGGTTACGTCGCCTGCGCCCACGGTCATGACGAGGCGGGCGCGCGCAGCGAGGGCGCGGGCCGCCTCGAATCTGTCCGGAACAAACTGCGCTCGGGCAGGGTCCATCCTCGACGTGACAAGGTCGCCCTCGACTCCCGGCGTCGGGTCCTCGCGGGCCGCGTACACGGCTGTGACGACGACGTCGTCGGCCAGTGACAAAGCCTCTGCGAATCGATCGGCGAAGTTCGCCGTCCGCGAGTACAGATGGGGCTGGAAAAGCACGCGCAGGGCGCCGTCGCCGACGACGGCCCGCGCGGCCCGAAGCGTGGCTTCAACCTCGGTGGGATGGTGCGCGTAATCGTCGACCACCCGGACTCCCCCGGCTTCTCCTCGCAGCTCGAAACGCCGGCCTGTCCCCAGGAACCGGGAGAGGGCGGAAGCCATCTCTTCGCGGCCGACGCCCAACTCCACGCCCGCGGCCCACGCCGCGGCCGCGTTGAGCAGATTGTGCTCGCCGACGACGCTCAGATCCACGCGGACGGGCCCCGAGCCGTCGTCGAAAGTGCCCGACGCGCCTAGGGGCCGCGAGGCCTCACGCGCCGATTCGCCCGTCCCGGCTTCGCCCGGCTTGGATCGTCCATGCTCGGCTTCGCCCGACTCCGCTTTTTCCTGCCGCGCTTGGCCCGATTGAGCTTGGACGGGCGCGACCTTCACGTGCGCTGCGGCCCCGCGCGGCCCGTCGCCGCGCCCGTAGGTGACCACCCGCTGCCCGCGGTCGATGGCGCCGACGGCCATGCGCAGCGCCCCCGGCGAGTCCGCACAGGCGACCAGGGCGCCGTCGGCTTTGAGCAGCCGGGCGAACTGGGCGAAGGCCTCCTCGAAAGCCTCCGTGCTTCCGTAATGGTCGAGGTGGTCCGGTTCGACGTTCGTGACGACCTCGACGAGGGGCTCGTAGTTGAGGAAGGAGCGGT
>NZ_DBHHEV010000068.1:0-13268 GCF_057238965.1 Peptidiphaga sp. | reverse complement strand
AATTGACAATCCTTTCTTCTAGCGTTAAGATGGTGGTGAAGGGAATCGAAGGGACGGAAGAAACCAAAGCGAGTTAGGCGGTCAAATGAACTCCGTTGCCGCGGGCCCGACGGCGTCTGGGAGCCGTGTCGGCCGCCCTGCGATTCTCGATGGGCGTGGGCTTCGGCCGCAGCGCCCTGGATCTCGTGCAGACGAAGGCTGCGCGCCGTCGATCGGCGCACGCGAGGGCGTTCCCAGCGACTGGTCGTCAAGGACCGGCAAAAGTCGCGTGGCGGGCTGTCTCGACACGATCGGGGAACTCATATCGCGGATGAACGAAGAAGACCTGTCTGGGCTTTCCGGGGACGAGCTTCTCGCCGACGCCGAGGCACTGGCCAAGCTGGTTTCCCGCCTCAGCGCGGTCCGCGGACGGATGCTCCTGGCAATCGACAAAAAGAGGAGTTGGCGCTCCTCGGGGACTCGGACGCTGACGCAGTGGAACGAGAAGGCCTCCGGCCAGTCTCCAGCCGCGGCTTCGCGAGAGATCAAGCGGGCCCAAGCCCTCGAATCCGAATTGCGGAAGCTGTCGGCGGCTTTGACGGACGGCGAGATCTTCCCGGAACACGTCGACGCCGTCCGCCGCGTGTTTTCCACCCCCGCCCTGAAAGAGAAACTGACTGAGGACGGCGTTCAAGACGAGTTGATCGCCTACGCCCAGAAGTGCGCCCCGCGCGAATTCGAACGGCGAATCAAATCCCGCGCCTTCACCCACGACGCCGCGTCGGGCGTGGAGGCGGAGAAGAAGGACGCCTCGCGCGAATCCCTCGCCTTCGCCCGCGAAGGCTCAGGCATGCGGGTCACGGGGTGGTTCTCGGACGAGACGGCGGCCGTCGTCGATACGGCGCTGAGCGCGATCATGGGGCGGAAAAGCGCCGACGACGTCCGGACGTTGCCGGAGCGGCGAGCCCGCGCCTTCGTCAAGCTGGCGACCGCGCAGCTCGACGCCGGAGCCCTCTCCACGGGCGCCCGCATCCGACCGCACATCTCGGTGCACGTGCCCTTATCGACCCTTGTGGACGTGGAAAAGTCCCTGAGCGGCACGGCCGGCTCTTTGCGCGGCGCGGCCAAAGCGCAGGCGGCCCCGGCCCACGGGTGCACGATCCTTGCGTCCGACGCCGGGAAAGAGAGCGGAAGCCGCGGCGGCGAAAGCCGGCACGGCGGAAACGGCGAGCGCGGATCTTGCACAGAAACCGGACGCGGGCAAGGAAGGCTGGGCCAATGCCTGACTTCCCTCGACAGCCAGGCGGAGCGACTCGGCAGCTTGCTCGGGGCGATCCCGGCCTCCATGGACGTCAAGGCGCTCAACGGGCTTGAACCCGCCAAACTGGATGACGGGTCGGCCCTGTCGATGAGCCAGCTGGCGCGATTGCTATGCGACTCGTCAATCGCCCGCGTCGTTCTATCGGCAACCGGGGAGGTTCTCGACGTCGGACGGGAGAAACGCCTTTTCACCCCCGCGCAAACCCGGGCGGTCGTCGCGAGGGACCGCACCTGTCGATACCCGGGGTGCTCGGACACTCTCGCCCACGGGCAGATTCACCACGCATTGCCGTGGCAAGCCGGAGGAAAAACGAACCTGGCAAACGCGATCCTTCTATGCTGGCACCACCACGCCCTCGTCCATCACGACATGATCTCCATACGCCACCACGACGGGGGCTTCGTCTTCACAAGAGCGGACGGGGCGGTCATCGGCATACGAAAACATGAAGGGAGGCGCGAAGAAGGCGTGCGAGCAGTGCCCGGATAGAGACGGCTTTGGTCTAGGCTTGTTGCTATGGGTCTCGCAGACATCGTCCGTCAGATCGAACGTGAGAACAACCGCCGCGGGATCGTCTCCCGCCGCAAAAAAGGGTGGCTTCCGCGGTTGTACCCGTACACGGGGTACGGTTCGACGTCGGCCGTCCGCGTCATGGCCCGGGCGCTCATGGCGAACCCAAACGCAACAGATTGGCAGATGGCCTTCGCGCAGCAGGCCAAACGCGGGTGGCGTCAGTTCTTCACCACCCAGGTCGGGTACCTCCCCGTCACCGTCACCGTCAACGGGCGCGACGTCGAGACCTTTACATCGGAGTCGGGCTACATCGACCTCCTCATCGAGGACCACGGGCTCGAACCCGGACGCCACTGCGCGACGATCACCCCCGCCGCGGGCGATCCGGTGCAGGCGCCGGTCATCGTCGTCGACCCCGGCGTGAGCAGGGGAATCATCTCCGACGTCGACGACACGATCATGATCACCTGGCTCCCCCGCCCGATGCTCGCGCTCTGGAACTCGTTCGTGCTGCACACCAACGCCCGAAAGGCCGTGCCTGGAATCTCCGAGTTCTACAAGGCGATCATCGAGCCCGGCTCCCCCGTCTTCTACCTGTCGACGGGCGCATGGAACACGGCACCCACCCTCAGCCAGTTCATCCTTGAACACGGCCTTCCCGACGGCCCGCTGCTTCTCACCGACTGGGGCCCCACGCCAACCGGCCTCTTCCGCTCCGGCAAAGAGCACAAAATGACGCAGCTGCGCAACCTCCTCATCATGTTTCCGCACATCAAATGGATCCTCGTGGGCGACGACGGGCAGCACGACCCGCTCATCTACGCGGATCTGGCGCGCGAACACCCCTCCCGCGTCGAATTCATCGCGCTGCGCCAACTCGACGCCGTCGAACAGGTGCTCACCCACGGAATGCCGGGAAGCCGCGAAGGCAAACTCGCCGGCCGCGCCAGCCGCCACGTGCCCACCGTCTACGGCCGCGACGGGTACGAACTCCTCGCCCGCTGGCGAGCGAGCATGTAACGCACCCTCACACCAAGCGCCACCCCGCAGCCGATTCGCGCTGCGCCCAAAAATCCGCGTACGTGCCGGGAACGGCGATCAGCTGCTCGTGCGTGCCCTCCTGCGCAACCTCGCCTCGGGAATTGAGCACGATCACCTTGTCTGCGGCGAGGATCGTTTCAAGCTTGTGCGCAATGACGAGGAGGGTCGAGTGGCGCCGCAGCTCCTCCATCGCCTCGACGATGTGCGCCTCGTTCTCGGCGTCGAGGGCGCTCGTCGCCTCGTCGAAGAGGACGATGGGCGCCCGCTTGAGCAACGCCCGGGCAACCGACACGCGCTGGCGCTCGCCGCCGGAAAGGCTGCGCCCGCCCTCGCCGACCCGCGAACTCCATCCCTCCGGGAGGCGCCGGACGATCTCGGTCACCCCTGCCAGGTCGGCCGCGCGGCGCAGCTCGGCGTCGTCGGCCCTGGGAGAGCCGATGCGGATGTTCGCCTCCAACGTGTCGTCGAAAAGGTAAACGTCCTGGAAAACCATCGAAAGCTGAGCCATGAGGTCCTCGGTCGTCAGTTCCCTGACGTCCGCGCCGCCGACCGCCACGGAGCCCGCGTCTACGTCGTAAAAACGGGAGACGAGACGCGCGATGGTCGTTTTGCCCGACCCCGACGGCCCCACGATCGCGCACATCGACCGAGCGGGAACCTCGAAGCTCACGCCGCGCAGCACCGGGTGCTCGCTTTCATAGGCGAAATCGACGTCGCGCAGGGCAACCGCGCCGCGGTCCGTCTGCTTCCGAGAAACCTCGGGGACCGCCTGCGACGGGGCGTCCATGACCTCGTCTATGCCGATCAGGCTTTGGCGGCGCTCCTCAAGGCCGAAAAGGGCGTTGGAGACGGCGTCGAGCATCGTCGTAAAACGCAGGCACATGCCGATCGCCGCGATAGCCTCCAGCGGCTGGAACTCGCCTCCGACGGCCAACAGGCCGACGAGGTAAACCATCGACGTGACGATGATCTGCGTGAGCGTCCCGGACATCAGCAGCCCCAGCGACGACCACAGCATTGCCGAGCGGCCCGCTTTGGCGTTCGTTGAAAATGCATTTTCCAGTCCGGCGGACGCGGCGTTGCATGACCTCAAAGCGCCCTGGCAGCGGGAGAACTCGACGATGCGGGAGGCGAGCTCCTCCTCGGTCGGCTCGGTCAAGGCGTGCCCCCGCGCGGTCAGCCGCCTGGCTGCGTTCATGAACAACGCGAGCAGCGGCGCGGCGAAAGTCATGAGCAGGCCCAGGCGCCAATCCCAGAACCACGCGCCGATCCAGATGACGAGGACGGAGGCAGCGTTGGAGAACATCGAGTACAGAAAATGGCCCGTCGCCTCCGCGAGGTTGACGAGCTCCTGGGAGGACAGGCGCGAGAGCCTTCCCGCCGTGTCCGCCTTGAACCACCCCAAGGGCAAGGTCGCGATCTTGTCGCCCACGGCGTGGTGAAGGGTGCGCATGAATCCGAGGGCACCCCGATACCCCGTGCGGATCTGCAGGAACTCGAGGATCGCCGCGGCCGCGCCGACGCAGGCGAGGACGACGAGCCACCTGCCCGCGCCGCCCGACGCGAGGGCCGTCGACGCCGGAAGAATTGCGAGCAGCGCCAATCCGGTCAGAGCCCCGCTCGCCGCGGCGAAGATGAGGGCGCGGGCCACCATCGCCCAGGACTCGCGGTCCATCAGCCGTCTGAAACTGGAGAAAAGCGCCCGGGGGCGGTTCATTTTCCTTCCTTCCCTTCTGCGGCGCGCACCCGGCCGCCTTCGAGGACGACGATCTGATCGGCCCCGCGTATCGATCCCGGCCTGTGGGCGATAACGAGCACCGTTTTCCCCCTCGCCAGCCCGGTCAAGGCCTGCTGGATCTCGGCTTCCGACTCCGGGTCGGCCATCGCCGTCGCCTCGTCGAGAATGAGGACCGGCGTATCGAGCAGCACGGCCCGCGCGATGGCGATTCGCTGCTCTTGCCCTCCGGAAAGGGCCGTGTCGCCGCCGATGACGGTGTCATACCCGCTGGGAAGGGCCATGACGACGTCGTCGATCCTGGCGACCCTTGCGGCTTCGCGCACCTCCTCGATGCTCGCGTCCGGCTTGCCCAGGGCGATGTTGTCGCGCACGCTCGCCTTGAGCAGCTGCGCGTCTTGGAGCACGAAGGAAACCGTCGAGAAAAGGGTCTCCTGCGACATCTCGCGCAGGTCGACGCCGCCGATTGAGATCGACCCGGAGTCGGGGTCGTCGAAGCGGGCGATGAGCGTGGCGAGGGTGCTCTTGCCGGAGCCGGACGGGCCGAGCAACGCGGTGACCGTCCCCGGCTCGAGGGTGAGGGAGACGCCCTTGAGCGCTTTGGTCTGCCCGTATGAGTATTCGACGTCGTCGACGCGCACCCGAATCCCATCGGGCTTGCGGGGATTCTCGGCGCTCGGAAGCACGGGGACGTCGAGCATCTCGCACAGTCGGACGGCGGCGCCGCCCGCCCTCTGGTAGGACCAGACGATCGTTGTGACAGTCATGATCGTTCCCGGCAGGACGAGCGCGATGAGCGTGGCGGCGAGCGCCTGCGGAACGTCCACGACGCCGGCGTCGATAAGCAAAGCGCCGCCTCCCAGATTGACGAACAGCAGCACCGGAATCGAAATCCACATCTGGGACAGGGCCGCGGTCGTCACGAGCGGCATCGCCCACGCCCTGTAGAACTTTCCGAATTTCTCAGCCTGCTCTATGTAGTTGGCGTGCGCATGGCCGACCCTGCCGAAGGCCTTGACCACCGCGATTCCCGCGATGAATTCGACCATCGTGGAGGAGACCCTTTCGAGTTTCTCGTCCATTTCCGCCGTCTTCTCCGCCATGCCCCTCAACGTCAGGCTGTAGGTGAGCCCGTACATCGGCACGGTGCATATGGACAGCAGGCCCAGGCGCCAGTCGAGCGTGAAGACGTACACGAGCAGGGCGAGCGGCGAAACGAGGGCGTTCGTCTTGTCGACGGGGCCGTGGGCGATGACCGTGTGGACCATCGACGCGTCGTCCTGGACCGCCTTGCGCACAGCGCCCGAGCCCTTGTCGGAGAACCACGCGAGAGGCGCGCGCGAAAGCCGCTCCACGATCGAGCGGCGCAGGCCGTCGCGCATTTTGAGGTCTGCCACGTGTGTGAGGAGGAGCGCGACGAAGTAGAGGCCGAGCCGGGCGCCGTAGGCGGCCAAGAGGAGCATGAGGACTCCGCGGGCCCGGTCCGCGTCGACCGGCGAATCCGTTCGGTAGGCGCTCAGCAGAAGGTCCCCCAGGCGGACGAGGGCGATGTAGGGCACGACGCCGAGCGCGGCCGATGCGACAGTGAGGAGCTGCGCGACGCCGATCCATCCCCTGACCGGGCGAGAAAGCCGCTTGACGGCGGACTGCCCCGCCCTCGCCTTTTCGAGGCTCTTTCGCGCCTTTGCTTCGCGATTTTCACTCACGTGAACGCCTTCCTGACGTCTGCTCGGCGGATGCGGCCGCACGCCTTCATGCGAACCTCGCCGGTAAGGGCAACCTAACGAGATTCAGGTTACACTTCCTGTTCCGAGGGGTCAATGCTCAGCCGCACGGCACAAGGCGCGCGTGGAAGTCGGCGGAAAGGGCTGCAGCAGCAGCAGCGGCGTCACCTGCTGAATGTTTGTGGAGCTTGCGGCCGAGGGAGGCGCCCGCGGCACAGCGGCGTCACTGTCGGCTTCGACAGGCCGGGCAGCGGCCAATCGCGCGGCACGAAACACGACGATGCATTAGCAGCGGCCAACCCCGCCGCGCAAAGCACGACGATGCATTAGCAGCGGCCAATCGCGCGGCGCAAAACACGACGATGCGTTAACAACGGCCAATCCCGCCGCGCGAAGCACGACGGTGCATTATAAGTTCCAAGTTTTGGCCGCCTTAATGCAAGAAAGTCCTTTTCACTGCAGATCGGCGCTCCGAGCCGCACCCGCCAGCAGGAGCCTCATCGTCCTTTCGGCGGCGTCGGCCAGAGCCTCGCGCCCGCCCGCGAGAGCCTCCTCCAGAGTGGTCACGCCCGCGACGATCGGCACGAGGCCGACGAAGCCGTGGCTGTACAGCTCCTCCACGCCTTCGCCGAGCCGCCCCGCGAAGGCGACGATCGGCACGCCCGCGGCCGCCCGCGCGACCCCTGACAGGGTTTTGCCCATGAGCGTCTGCCTGTCCATCGCCCCTTCTCCGGTGAAGACGAAGTCGGCCCCCTTGACGGCTTCCGCCAATCCGACGGCTTCCACGACGAGGTCCGCCCCGGACTGCAGCTCCCCGCCGAGAAATGCGGAGAAGGCGTAGCCCAGCCCCCCGGCTGCGCCCGCCCCCGGCGCCGCGGCGAAGGAGTCAAGGTGTCCGGCGGTCCTCGCCAGGCGCTCCAGGGTTCCGTCCAAGAAGGCGACGTCTTCCGGGGACGCGCCCTTTTGCGGCCCGTAAACGGCGGAAGATCCGCGCGGGCCGAGCAGGGGGTTGTCGACGTCGCAGGCGATCTTGAAGGTCGCCGCCGCGGCCCGCGGATCAAGCCCGGAGGCGTCGATCGAGTCGAGCCTCGCGAGGGAGGCGGGAGAGCCCTCGAGCTCGCGGCCCTCGGCGTCGAGGAAGCGCACTCCGAGGGCGCGCAGCATCCCGGCCCCGCCGTCGTTTGTGGCCGAGCCGCCGATGCCGAAAAGGAACTCGCGCGCCCCGCCGTCGAGCGCGGAGAGGATCATCTGGCCGACGCCGAACGTGCTGGCCTCGCGGATGCGGCGCCGCTCCGGCGGAACCATTCCCAGCCCGATGGCCTGGGCGCACTCCATGACGGCAAGCCCTTCGGAGAGGGCGAAACGGGCGACGGCGGGGCGCCCGTAGGCGTCCAGCACCGGCGCTTCGACGGCGGAAAGGCCGAGCGCGTCGGCGAGGGACTCGGTGAAGCCTTCGCCGCCGTCGGCCATGGGAATCTCCACGCACTCGGCGTCGGGCGCGACTCGGCGCACGCCCTCGGCCAGAGCCGCCGCCGCCTGCGCGGCGCTCATCGACTCCTTGAAACTGTCGGGAGCGCATACGATCTTCAATTGAACCTCCTGAGCCGCGCCGCAATGAAACTGGCAGCGCGGCAACGAAAACTGAAAGCGCGAGCCGCGGGGCCTCGGCGTGGACGCACGGGCGCCGAGGCCGTCGCGTTCAGCGGGCGCTCACTCCTCGGGCTCGCCGGGGCGAAGCTCGATGTCGGAGAGCTTCTCGTAGTACTTGAGCAGGCCGGAATGGTCGTCGGTCTCGAAGCCGTCTCCCTGGAGCACGCTCATCATGTCGCGAACCGCTGCGGTCAGCGGCAGCGGCGAGTTCACGCCGTGGCCCGTGTCGAGGACGTTGTTGAGGTCCTTGATGTGCAGGTTGATGCGGAAGCCCGGGGCGAAATTCCGGGCGAGCATCATCGGAACCTTGGCGTCCATGACAGTCGAGCCGGCGAGGCCGCCGCGGATCGCCTGGAACACGGCCTCGGGGTCCACGCCGGCCTTCTGCGCCAGCACAAACGCCTCCGCGCACGCCGCGATGTTGACCGCGACGATCGTCTGGTTGGCAAGCTTCGCGATGTTGCCGGCCCCGATGGCGCCGACGTAGGTGACCGATCCGGCCATGACGTCGAGGACGGGCGCGACCTGCTCGAACACCGCCTTGTCGCCGCCGACCATGACGGCCATGGTGCCGTCGATCGCCTTGGGCTCGCCGCCCGAGACCGGCGCGTCGAGCATGGGGATGCCGACTTTGGCCAGTTCGTCGTGAACCTCGCGCGAAACGAGAGGAGCGATGGAGGACATGTCGACGTAGACGAGGCCTTCGTGCGCGCCTTCGACGACCCCGTTCTCGCCGAGGGCGACCGTCTTGACGTGCGGCGAGTTGGGAAGCATCGTGATGACGAGCTCCGAGGCGAGGGCAGCTTCTTTGGCGTTCGCGACGGCGGTGGCCCCCTGGGCCACGAGGTCATCGACCGCTTCCTTGTGGAAGTCGTTGACGTAGAGCTCATGCCCCGCCTTGACGAGGTTCTTGGCCATTGGGCGGCCCATGATGCCGAGGCCGATGAAACCGATCTTCATGGAAATCTCCTTAGTGCTTGATTCTGGGGCGTGGCGGCTCCTCTTCGGTGAGGCGCCTGCAGTCACACTGCAATTCTATAACAAAGATCCGCATACCGACACTCTTTTTTCCGCTTTGCGGACTCTCTATTCCGCTCTGCGGACTTCTATTCGGCGAAGGGGCAGCGGTCGACGACGGGCGCGCGCCGTCAGGAGGGCTGCGCCGTCAGGAGGGCGTTCACTCGTCTAGGATTCTGCGGCGGCGCAGGCGGCGGCGTCGGCTCGTCATCGTCTTTTCGCGCCGCCATTTCTCGCCCCTGCGTTTGTCAAGGCGGACCTTCTCGCGCTGGGCCTTGTCGAGGCGCATCGTCCGCTCGACGGCCTTGGCCCGCGCATATTCCTCGAAGCTCACCCGGACGCGCTGAGTGAGCGAGTAGTCGTTGTTGACGGGCAGCTTCCATTTGAACCGGCGGGCCGCGACACACAGCACCCCGCCCACAGCCATGCCGGAGACGAGGGCGAGGAAGGGCTTGTGCAGGTTCCAAAGGACGATCGCCGGCCATGTCGCCACGAGCGCGCCCGTCGCGTACAGTGTGTTTCCCCCGAAGATCGCCGGGGTCCTTCCCACCGCGATGTCGCGGAACATGCCGCCCCCGACCCCCGTGATGACGCCCAGAAGCATCGCCGGGCCCACCCCGTAGCCGGCGTTGAGCGTTTTGATCGCGCCGGTGGCCGCCCACGTGCTCACGACGAAGGCGTCGGCGACGATGAAGAAGCGGTTCCACCATTTGCCCGTCATCCGCATGGCGAAGGCGATGAGGGCGCCCAGGAACGCCCCGCCGATGTAGAACGGGTTTGTCAGCGCGACGGGCGGGCCCTTTTGCAGCAGGGCGTCTCGCAGCATCCCCCCGCCCAAAGCCACCATGACGGCGAGCGCCACGAAGCCGACGAGGTCGAAACGCTCTTCGCGCGCGACCATTCCGCCGAGCACTCCGGCCAAGACCACTCCGAAGACGTCGAAGAAAGTAAAAGCGTGTGTGAAGATCTGCGCGACAGTCACGTCAGGCCCGCCCTAGAGACTCAGAATTCGACGGCGGCCGCCTCGATTTCGTCGTCGTTCTTCGGCGAGAACTTTGCCTTCGCCGACGAATAGCCGGCCCCTGCGGCGCCGCGCGCCTTGCCGACCCCGGCCTGAACGGGCTTTGAGTTCCAGACCTTCGAGCTGACCTTGGCGATCTGCTCGTAGCGCTGGCGCCCGGCGCGGGCTCCCAGAACGTATCCGGCGGCCAATCCAAGCGCCAGAGACTTCACTCCCATAATCACTCCTAACTGTGCGTGTTGGTTCATCATCGATTTTATCCGTCGATGCCGATCAAAGCTCAGAAGAGCCGCGCCCCCGTCAAATATGACCGAAGCCACATCTTATGGCTAGACTACTGCCAGGAGGAACGATGAGCGGAACAACGACGTCGGCACACAGTCCTGCGATCAGCGACGATCGCCTGAAAGCCGCCACCGGGCGGTCGCGCCAGCGATGGTTCGCGCTTCTCGACAAGGCCGGGGCCGAGAGCTGGGACCGACGGCGCATCGCGCGCTGGCTGGGCGTCAAGCACGAGGTCGACGCCTGGTGGGCCCAGTCGCTCACGATCGACTACGAACGCGCCCGGGGTCTTCGCCAGGGCAGGACCCGCAAGGGCCCCCTGCGCACTAGCGCATGGAAGACGATTCGGCGCCCGGCAGAGGCCGTGTGGCCGTTCCTCGACGACGACGACCTTCGCCGCGACTGGCTCGACTGCGAGTTCGGGGTGCGCGGGCGGACCCCCGGCAGGTCGCTGCGGCTCGAGGCCGCCGACGGCTCGCTCATCACGGTGGGCGTGCACGAGCTCGAGCCGACGTCATCCGGCGAAAGCCGCACTCAGATCTCCGTGGAGCATTCGGGTTTGCACGACGCTGCCGAGGTCGCCGAGACCAAGGAGTTCTGGAAGGCCTGCCTGGCCCAGCTCGCCGCGCAATTCGAGTGACGCGGGGGCGCATGGGAGAATTGGCCCGTATGCCTCAAGACAATTCCTCCGCCGATCCCCGCCCCGCGCCGTCAGGCACAGGGGCCAACGCGAATTCCGCCCGTCCCAGCGGGGAAGCGGGAGACCCCAAAAGCGCCGGAGCCCCCGGAAGAAAGCGCCCGGATAGAAGGTCCAGTCATAAGCGCGACAAGGGCGACGGCGCAGGCCGCGAGCGGGGCCGCGACAAGGGCAGCGAGCGCGGCCGCAACAGACGCAACGGCGACAAGCGGCGGGCGCCCGCGCCGCTCACCGCCGAGCAAGTGGAGGCGCGCAAGAGATCAGTGCCGAGCATCGCCTACCCCGATCTGCCCATTTCCGCCCGCCGAGACGAGATCGCGCGGGCAATTCGCGACAACCAGGTCGTCGTCGTCGCGGGAGAGACCGGGTCGGGAAAAACCACCCAGCTGCCGAAAATATGCCTGGAGCTGGGCCGCGGAACGAGCGCCATGATCGGCCACACGCAGCCCAGGCGCATCGCGGCCCGCGCTGTGGCGGACCGGCTCGCCCACGAGCTCGGCGTCGACCTCGGCGCACAGGTCGGCTACCAGGTGCGCTTCACGGAGGAAGTCTCCCCCGGCACCCTCGTCAAGCTCATGACCGACGGCATCCTGCTCGCCGAAATCCAATCCGACCCGGAGCTTGCCCGATACGACACGATCATCATCGACGAAGCCCACGAGCGCTCCCTAAACATCGACTTTCTGCTGGGATACCTGGTCCGCCTCCTGCCGCGGCGGCCCGACCTCAAGGTGATCATCACCTCCGCCACGATCGACACGCAGCGCTTCGCCGAGCATTTCAACGCACCCGTCGTCGAAGTCTCCGGGCGCACGTACCCCGTCGAAATCCGCTACCGTCCGCTTGTCGGGGACGACGGCGACAGCGAGGCGATCGACCAGGCGACCGGGATCGTCGAGGCCTGCGAGGAGCTCATGGCCGAAGGGCCGGGCGACATCCTCGTCTTCCTCTCGGGCGAAGGCGAGATTCGCGACGCGCAGGCCGCCTTCGCCGACGAGCTCGGACGCAGGCACATCGAGCCGGGCGGGCGGTCCTCGGTTCCCGACGCCGTCGAGGTGCTCCCCCTGTATTCGCGCCTGTCGGCGGCCGAGCAGCATCGCATTTTCGAACGGCGCCCCCATCGCCGCATCATCCTCGCCACGAATATCGCCGAGACCTCGCTGACCGTTCCGGGCATCCGCTACGTCGTCGACCCGGGAACCGCTCGAATCTCGCGCTACTCCGCGCGAACCAAGGTCCAGCGCCTTCCGATCGAGCCGATCTCGCAGGCCAGCGCGAACCAGCGCGCGGGCCGCAGCGGACGCGTGGCGGACGGCATCTGCATCCGGCTGTATTCGCAGGAGGACTTCGACGGGCGCGAGAAGTTCACGCAGCCTGAGATCCAGCGAACCTCCCTCGCGTCGGTCATCCTCCAAATGCTTGCGCTTCGATTGGGGGACGTCGCGGATTTTCCGTTCATCGACCCTCCCGAGGAGCGGGCCGTGCGCGCGGGCGCCCAGCTCCTGACCGAGATCGGGGCGATAGACGGCGGGGCCCGCCTCACATCCGTCGGCCGGCGGCTGGCCAGGCTCCCCATCGACCCTCGGCTGGGGCGCATGCTCCTGGAAGCGGACAAGAACGGCTGCGCCTCGGAAGTGCTCGTGCTGGTCGCCGCCCTGTCCGTCCAAGACGTGCGCGAGCGCCCCGCCGAAAAGCGCCCGCAGGCCGATCAGCTGCACGCCCGCTTCACGGCGCGCTCCTCCGACTTCCTCGCGTACCTCACCCTGTGGCGTTACCTCAACGTCCAGCGCCGCGAGCTCTCCGGCTCCGCGTTTCGTCGAATGTGCCGCGCCGAGTTCCTCAACTATCTGCGCTTTCGCGAATGGGCCGACGTCGTCGCGCAGCTGCGCCAACTCGCCAAACCCCTCGGCATTGACGCGGCGTCCATCGGCCTGCCCAGCCGCGCGCAGATCAGACAGGCCGGGGAGAATGGCGCCCCCGCGCTCGGAGGCGCGCCCAATTCTGGCGCCGCGGCCGCGGCGTGCCGGGATTTCGGGCGGGGAGCGGACACTCCCGAAGCGGGCGCGATCCATCGCTCCATGCTCGTCGGGCTCCTGTCCAACCTCGGCAACTATTCACAGCGCTCGCGCGATTACGAGGGCGCCCGCGGCGCCCACTTCGTGATCTGGCCGGGCTCGGGGCTGAGCAAGCGAACTCCCGCATGGGTCATGGCGGCCGAGCTGGTGGAGACGTCCAGGCTTTTCGCCCGCACGGCGGCCGCGATCGAGCCGCAGTGGATCGAGCCTTTG
>NZ_DBHHEV010000067.1:0-14156 GCF_057238965.1 Peptidiphaga sp. | reverse complement strand
TCCTCCATTCCGTCGTCCCAGAACGCGGCCGACCGCCTCGGCTGGCCGATCACCCGTTTCAACCGCAAGCTCGACCACGTCTGCGACCGGCTCACCCGCTACGGCGTGCGCGGCCTGCACGGCGGCCCCGAGAAGCTGGCCGTCAACCGAAGGGCGCGCCTCGTCGAGCATGCCGTCGCCACGCGGCTGGTCACCCCCGACATGCTTTACCGACTGGAAGACCCAGCGGCCTACGACGACGCCAACTAGGCCATGGACACCGGCAACGCTCTAGACAACACCCAGGCCTGGGCCCAACACGTGGTTCGCTGGGGCACGGCGACCTCTGGCGACGCAGTCGCCTCGGGCGACGGGCTCATCGCCCAAATGCCGGTTTTCATAGTGACCGACCCGCACTCCGACGTGCTGCTGGCACGCGAGGTTTCGTGGATGATCGTCGACGCCTTCTCCGCGCTGCGAGCGGCGCACCCCGACGGACCGCTCGTGCGGCACGTCCACGACCTGTGGCGCGACATCACCAGAGGCATCGCGCGCAGGGTCGCCGAGGCGACGATTCTCAAAAACGGGGGAGGAATCGGCGACGTCGACGACGTCAGGCTCGCCGGGCTCATCGCCACCCGCATCGAGGATCGCCCGACCTGGATCGCCGTCTCCTCCGGAGGAATGGGAATCGTCACAGTCGACGAGAAAGGGGCGGCCGAGCCGCTGCCGCAGTTCGACGATGTAGGATATGACCTCCCGGGCGACCTGTGGACGATTCCAATGGAGGCCGGCCAGCGCTTCGTCGTCGCCACCGAGCGCGTTCGGGCGAAGCTCACGGGCAACCAGGCGCTCGTCGCCCTCGGGCAGCTCAAGCGCGCCGAGCGGGCCGCCTCCACCGTGCTTTCTCAAGCGGTTGCAGGAGCGGGAACCGGGGCGGACCAGGCCATACTCGTCATCGACGTCCTCACCCCCGAAGACGAGGCGGCCCTCGCCTCGCCGCCGACCCTCGAAGGGGAGGCCGAGCCCGAAAGCGACCTGCCGGCCAGCCAGCTGAGCGGTTCGTGGGGTCTGGAGGCGCTCGGCATCGACCACAGCGTGCGCCCGCGCGCGCCCCGCCGCTCGCACACGGCCCCTCCCGTGCTCGACGATTTCCATTTCGTCTCCTACCTCGGCTCCGGGGGATTCTCCGACGTCTACCTGTACGAGGAGCAGCTGCCCAAGCGGCTCGTGGCGATCAAGGTCCTCTCCCGCACGGCGCTGGGCGAAGGGGACTCCTCGCAGTTCCGGGACGAGGTCGACCTCATGGCCCAGCTGTCCGGGCATCCTTCCGTCGTCGAAATACACGACGCCAACGTGGCCGAGTCGGGCCAGCCCTACGTGGTCATGCAGTACTGCCCGATGCCGTCGCTCGCCGAGCGCCTCGCGAACGGGCCGCTGGCGATCGAGGACGCGCTGAAGATGGGCGTCCAGGTGGCATCGGCGGTGCACACCGCGCACGTCATGGGAATCGTGCACCACGACCTCAAGCCCGCGAACGTGCTGTACTCCCAATTCGGGCGCCCGCTGTTGGGGGACTTCGGGATCGCCACCCTCGTGGGCGCCACGAACCAGGACGTCATGGGCGCCTCGCTTCCCTGGGCGGCCCCGGAGGTGCTTCTCAACCAGCAGGCCGACGCCAGAGCCGACGTGTACTCGCTTGCGGCGACCGTCTACACGGCGCTCAGCGGGCACGCCCCGTTTGCGACCGACGACGCCCTCACGAGGCGCGAATACATCACCCACATGTTCGCCACCCAACTCGCACCGCTCGGCCTGGGCAAGGGGCAGCCGCAGGAGGCAGACGCGCCCGACAACGCCGACGCCTATGAGCGCTTGGACGAGGTGCTCATGGCCGCGATGGAGCGCGAGGTCGACAAGCGCACCGCCACCGCCGTCGAATTCGGCCGACAGCTCCAGGAGGTTCAGGCGGCCCTCGGGCACCAGCCCACGGATCTGGAAGTCCCCGAGTAGCGGATTCGAAGCTTGCCGAACAACGGATTCGAAGGTTCGTGGCATTTTTCTCATCCGCGCCAAAATCGGCGTTTTCTTCGCCTCCGCCCGTCCGTGCGGCTATGATTGGCGACATGCTGGCGGCATTCTTCCTTATCTGCCGCGGCGAGGCGGGCTAGGCCGGCTCCTCGTCGCGGGTCTCGTCGCGCCGGTCGCCTCAACTCGCGCACTGTCAGCAGGAGAAAAGCAATGAAAACCCAGGGCCGTTCCAGCCGCCAAAATCCATCCGGCATGCCGATCGCCAAGTATCGGCATTTCCTCGACGTCAATCCTGTCTCGCTTCCCGACAGGACATGGCCGGACAATCGCATCCTGAAAGCGCCTCGGTGGCTCTCGACCGACCTTCGCGACGGAAACCAGGCCCTCATCGAGCCGATGGACCCCGCCCGCAAGAAGCTCATGTTCGAACTGCTCATCGAGCTCGGGCTGAAAGAGATCGAGATCGGCTTTCCCGCCGCCAGCGCGGCAGACCTCGAGTTTTGCCGCAGCCTGGTCGAAGAGGGCCTCGTGCCAGAGGACGTGACGATCTCCGTCCTCACCCAGTCGCGGCAGGAGATCATCCACAAGACCGTCGATGCCCTGGAGGGCCTGCCGCGGGCTGTCGTCCACCTGTACAACGCAACCTCGCCCGTCTTCCGCCGCGTCGTCTTCCACAACGACAAGGAGGCGACCAAGCAGCTGGCGGTAACCGGCACGCAGGAGCTCGTCGCCTACATGGAGAAGACGCTGGGCGACGACGTCGTCGCCGGATTCGAGTACTCGCCCGAAATCTTCGTCGACACCGAGCTGGACTTCGCCCTCGAAGTGTGCGAAGCGGTCATGGACGTGTGGCAGCCCGGGCCGGACCGCGAGATCGTCATCAACCTGCCGACGACGGTCGAAAGGTGCACGCCCAACGTGTACGCCGACCAGATCGAGTACATGAGCAGAAACCTCTCGCGACGCGAACACGTCGTGCTTTCGGCGCACAACCACAACGACCGCGGCACGGGCATCGCCACGGCCGAGCTGGCCATGCTGGCCGGCGTCGACCGCGTCGAAGGCTGCCTCTTCGGCCAGGGCGAGCGGACCGGCAACGTCGACCTCGTCACCCTCGCGCTCAACCTCTTCAGCCAGGGAATCGACCCCGAGCTCAACCTCTCCGACATCGACCGGGTGCGCCGCGTCGTCGAGCACTGCACGCAGATGGACGTCCCGCCGCGCACGCCCTACGGGGGCGATCTCGTCTACACGTCCTTCTCGGGCTCCCATCAGGACGCCATCAAGAAGGGCTTCGCCGACCGCGCCCGCAGGGTCGCCGAGAACGGCGGCGACGAGAACACGGTCACATGGGACGTTCCCTACCTTCCCCTCGATCCGAAGGACGTGGGCCGCACCTATGAGGCCGTGGTCCGCGTGAACTCGCAGTCGGGCAAGGGCGGGGTGTCCTATCTGCTGTCGAGCACCCGCCAGCTGGACCTCCCCCGGCGCATGCAGATCGAGCTGTCCGGCATCGTCCAGCGGCACGCCGACAAGTTCGGCGGCGAGATCACCGCCGAACAGCTGTGGAGGATCTTCGCGGACGAGTACCTTCCGCACACCGAAGCCGACGGCCTCTCGCCGTGGGGGAAGTACCGGCTGGCTTCGGCCACGGTCAGCGCCGGCGACGGATCGTCGACGGCCCTCGAGGCGAGGGTCGTCGAACGCATCGAGGGCAAGCGGGACAAGCGCCACCTCATCGAGGCCTCGGGCAACGGCCCCATCGACGCCTTCGTCGCCGCGCTCTCGACGATCGGCGTAGACGTGCACGTCCTCGACTACGCCGAGCACGCCCTCGCCTCCGGGCGGGACGCGACGGCGGCGGCCTATGTCGAGTGCGACGTCGCCGGCCAAACGCTGTGGGGCTGCGGAATCGATCCGTCGACGATGCGGGCGAGCTTCAATGCGATCATCTCGGCCGTCAACCGAGCCGCGCGCTGAAGGCCGCTCCGCTCCGCGGCGAAACGGGGTCTTTCGGCCGAAGGCAGATCTCGCTTCGCCGCGCGCCACAGTGCGATCCTTCCGTCGAGGGCCGCGCCTGGTTCGTTTGCCGCGGAAGCCGCCGCGCTCTCCGCGATGCACGGGCAGGCCGGGTTCGAACATGCGATAATTTGCGGGTGAAGCTTTATCGCGACGAAGCCATCGTGCTGCGCACCCACGACCTGGGCGAGGCCGACAGGATCATCACCTTCTTCTCGCGACGGCATGGAAAGATGCGCGGGGTGGCCAAGGGCGTCCGGCGCACGAAATCGAGGTTCGGAGCGCGACTGGAGCCGTTTTCCATGGTCGACCTCCAGCTCTATGAGGGGCGCACGCTCGACCTCGTCACGGAGGCCGCCACCCTCAATCCCTACGGCCGCTCAATCGGAAGGGACTACGAGGCCTACACGTGCGCCTGCGTGATCGCCGAGGTCGCCGACAAGCTCGCGGCGATCGAAGAAGAGCCCGACCAGGCCCACTATCTGTTGCTTCACGGAGCGATCCACGCGCTCGCCACCGCCGCGCACCGGCCCGCCCTCGTCGTCGATTCATACATCCTGAGGGCGATGGCGCTGCACGGGTGGGGGCTGTCCCTCTACGAATGCGCGGTGTGCGGGAGGGGCGAGGGCCTGGCGGCCTTCCATCTCCAGTCGGGCGGAGTCGTCTGCTCTGACTGCGCCCCGCGCGCCGCAGCATACCCGGCGCCCGAGACTGTCGAGCTGCTCGGCTCGCTGGTTTCGGGCCGCTGGGACGTTGCGGACGCCGCCGGCGAACACGACCGGCGGGCGGCCTCGGCCATCGTCGCGGCCTACCTTCAGTGGCACGTCGAGCGCAAGGTGCGTTCTTTGCGGATCGCGGAGTCGGCATGATCGGGGGAACGGCATGACACGGCACGCAGGAGGGCCGAAAGAGCCGATCCTTCCTCCGCCCCACCCGTCGGGCGCCCGCCCGCCCGAGCTGGCCAAGCCGCCCGGGCACGTCGCCGTCGTCATGGACGGCAACGGCAGGTGGGCCAACGCCCGCGGCCTTCCTCGCATCGAGGGACACCGCGTGGGCGAGGCCACCCTCATGGACGTCGTGGCCGGGGCCCTCGAAGTCGGCGTGAAGGAGCTTTCCGCCTACGCCTTCTCAACCGAGAATTGGAAGCGGAGCCCGGCGGAGGTCCGCTTTATCATGGGTTTCTCGCGCCAGGTCCTGCGAGCCCAGCGCGACGACCTCAACGCCTGGGGCGTGCGCGTGCGCTGGGTCGGGCGCACGCCCAAGCTCTGGGCGTCCGTCCTGAAAGAGCTGCGCGCCGCCGAGGAGCTGACGCGCAACAACACGAAGCTCACCCTCAACATGTGCATCAACTACGGAGGGCGGGCCGAAATCGCCGACGCCGTGCGCTCGATCGCACGCGAGGCCGCCGAGGGGCGTCTCAAACCCGGGGCCGTCAATGAAAAGACGATCCAGCGCCACCTCTATGCGCCCGCGATGCCCGACGTCGACCTGTTCATCCGCACGAGCGGGGAGCTGCGGACGTCCAATTTCCTCATGTGGGAGTCGGCCTACGCCGAGCTGTACTTCTCGGACCTCGCATGGCCGGACTTCGACAGGCGGGAGCTGTGGAAAGCATGCCAGGCCTACGCCGAAAGGGACAGGCGCTTCGGCGGCGCACAGGACAGGGTCCCTCGCGTCTGAACGACGCCCGCTTATCGACCGGCGGAGCCGCGGCCGCACCCCCGCTCGGCGGCTCGGCTGTCTCGGAATTTCGCAATCGACTGCGGGCGGGACTGTCAGGAGGTTGTCGACGAGCGCCCCGCCCGGGCCTTCTGACCCGCCGCAGCGAGTTCGGATTCCGCTTCCGCCCATTCATAGAGGGCCGCTGCCAGCGCGTGCACGTCGACGTCGGCGGGCACGTGCAAGAACCCGGCTTTGCCGCCGTATTGGCCGGCAGACTGCACGGCTGTGTAAAGAGCCGTGTTGCAGACGTAGGTGCCGGCGTGCCAAGAGATCTCGGTTTTCAGACCTCGCTGCGCCAGAAAATCGCTCAGCCTGGCCGCGTCGATCGTGGCAAACAGGCCGTCCGCTCCCGCGGCGTCCACTTTGGCGCCGGAAAGCGCGAGAGCGTCGTTGTCCGCGCCGGCTTGCTCGTTTACTGCAATGCGCTCCACAAGCAAACTGCGGGCTTCGGTGGAAAGGCCGGTGCACAGCACGATGCGGGGTCGAAACTGCGCCGCCAGACGCTGTATCTGAGTGCGGGCGCGAGTGAAAGAGACGGGAAGAAGCTGCGCCCGCAGCCGCGCGCAGTCTTGTCGGGAGGCCGCATAGTCAGTCGAAAGAACTTCTACAAGCCTCTGCGTGGGATTGGTCGCATTGTCGCCAAAGGGTTCGAATCCGGTGATCAGAGCTTCCATGCGCTCCAAAATACACCGATTGAAAAGGCAGCCTTGTTTGGAAAGGCCGCTGGAAAGCCCGCCCCGGTCGTTTCGGGGAGCACAACCTCGATCATCTAAGATTGGGCAAGGCCGTCTATGATTGGCCACGGCGTCGCACGTCCAAACGGGCGAGCGGCCGGACAAGGGGGCTCTATGAGTACGATGATCAAGCGTTACGCGGTGTTGACGCCCTTCGACCTCCCCGAGGTGGTCGCCGGAATTCTTGCGCTCAACCGCATCGACGCCGCCGTTGTGATGACAGAGAGCGGGGCGGTGGTTGTACGCGAACTCGCCGCGCCGCAATACGACGAATGGGACATCCGCAACATCGTCGGTCCGGACGAGTTCGAAGAGGAAGACCCGGAGGCCGACCCCTCCGACAGCGCGCCGACCGTCGCCGCCTCGCTTTCGAAGCTTTCGCGCTTCGGCGTCGTGCTGCTCGACGTCGACCTCGGCACCGACGTCGGAATCGAGGCTGGCGTTTCGGGAACCGTGCGGGCTCGCCGGTTCCTCTCGGGCGAGGCGGGAGAGGAAATCTCCGCCGGGGCGCTGCTCAACGTCCTCGATCCGCTGGTGGAAAAGCTCATCCTCGGCCAAGAAAAGCCGGAGGACCACGACGCGATCCTCTCCAGCGAGGTGACGACCGCCATGATCACGAAGATGGCGCGGGCAAGGAACAGCCGCGGCGAGGGCAAGGCGATTGGCGGGCCGCTCACAGACGAGGATCCGGAAGGCAAAGGCTCCGACGGCGATTCCCCGGATGGAGGCAAGCCCTCCGGCGGATCCGAGCGTAGCGAGCGGTAGGCCGGCGAGGGCCCTATGACTTTGCCGTTTCAGCTGCTGCCGGCCGTCGACGTGGCCGACGGCCGATCGGTGCGATTGACTCGCGGGGAGGCTTCGTCCGCGCGCTCCTTCGGCGACCCGATGCGGGCCGTCGCCGACTTCGTCGAGGCCGGCGCTGCGTGGATTCATCTCGCCGACATCGACGCCGCCTTCGGGCGCGGCTCGAATCGAGCGCTCCTGACGGAGATCGTGAGGGAGGCCCAGACGCGGCACGGGGTGCGCGTCGAATGGTCCGGGGGAGTGCGCGACGAAGAGAGCCTGCTTGCGGCGGTCGCCAGCGGCGCCGCGCGGGTGAACCTGGCGACGGGCGCCCTCGCCGACTTCGAATGGGCGGCAAGCGCGATCGAGCGCTTCGGCTCTCAGGTGGCCGTGTGTCTGGACGTGCGCGGCGACGTTCTCGCGGCGCGGGGCGAATCCGCCGAAGTCGGCAGGCTGTGGGACGTCCTCCCCGTGCTCGAAGAGGCGGGATGCGCCCGGTACGTCGTCACCGACGTGGCGCGCGACGGCGCGATGAGTGGGCCCAACACGGAGCTGCTCCGCAAGGTTGCGGCCGCTGCAAGGGCCCCAGTCGTCGCTTCGGGCGGAGTCTCGAGCCTTCGGGACATTCGGATCCTGCGCGGGCTTGCCGCCGTCGGCGTCGATTCGGCGATCGTCGGCAAGGCGCTCTATGAGGGGGCGTTCACGCTGGAACAGGCCATCGAGGCGGCCGGGGAGCAGAGCGCCGCGCCGGTCGGCTGCAAAAGCGCCGGGCTGACCGGAGACGAGGGCGCCAAGTCAGCCGCGGACCGAGAGGGAAGGCGGAGCCGCGAGCGAGGCGGGCAGACAGCAAAAGGGGCCGAGGTCGCCGAGTCACCCGGAGGAGGGACGAACCCGTGACGGACCGACGCGCGCATGCAGACGCGGGAAAGGCCTCGCGCGCGAGCGCCGCAAGCTTGCAGACGGGCGCAGCAAGGCCCGGGCGCGTCGACGCCGGGAAGCTGGAGCGGCTGCTGCGTCCCAACCCCTTCCCCGGGGACATGGGCGAGATGAGCCCCGACATGGCCGCCGCCCAGGCGAATCCGGACCCGGGGGCGTCGCTCAAAGGAATTGTCGCGGCCCTCGCCGCGGGGCGGGTTTTGGTTCCGGCCCTTCCGCACGAGCACCCGGGAAGGACGGACGACGGCGGCGTCGCAGACCACGAATCCGAACCCGATCCCACCGCGGACGCGGCGGCCGAAGCCGTGACCCTTTCAGTCAGAATCCCCGGAGGCCGCTTCGCGACGCCGGTCTTCTCCTGCGCCGAAAGGCTTTCCGCATGTTACCCGGGGGCGCGCCCCATTCCAGTGCTGGGTGCGAACGCCGCGGCGCGGGCGCTGACGTTCTCCGGCGTCCTCGCCCTCGACCCGCGGGACAGGAGCGGGCAAGGCTGCATCGCACTCGGCAGAAGCGCGGTCGCCGCCGTCGCCGCCGGGGAAGAATGGGCGGCGCCGTGGGACAATCCCCGGGTCCTCGAGGGCTTCGAGAGGGCGCTGAGCGAAGGCGGCCACCCAGCCCGAGTGAGCCTCGCGCCGATGCACAGCGGCGTCATCAGGCTGTACGTCGCGATCGACGCCGCATCGGAGGCCGACGCTTACCGCGCGGTCGCCGCCGTGGTCGCAGCCGCGGAGGAGGACAAGTGCCTGCGAGCCCACCTCGACGTCGTCGAAGTCGTTCCCGTGAGCGCAAACTCACATGCGTGACGGGCCCGAAATCTAAAGGCCTTATCGCGGCACGGCCCGCCGTTCTGTTATAGTTTCAGGCGACCGACCGGCACAAGCCGGAACGCAAGTGGAGACACTCCCACCTGATGCCTTCGAATCTCGCGATCGAAAGGAATCGGGTCAGATCGGGCCCAGACCCTTTCCTTCGGGCAGTTCTCCGTGCGCGTGCACGTCGAGGAAACGAAGGAATAGCCATCAACAACGAACCACGAGTTAATGAGCGCATCCACGTGGACAAGGTTCGCCTTGTCGGCCCGGGAGGCGAGCAGGTCGGCGTCGTCCGCGTAGAAGACGCGCTGCGCCTGGCTCAAGAGGCGGGTCTCGACCTCGTCGAGGTTGCGCCGAACTCGAACCCGCCCGTCGCCAAGCTCATGGACTACGGGAAGTTCAAGTATGAGTCGGCCCAGAAAGTCCGCGAAGCGCGCCGGAACCAGTCGAACACAGTCATCAAATCCATCCGCATTGGTCTGAAGATCGACGAAAACGATTACAGAACCAAGAAATCCCAGGCGGAACGCTTCCTCACCGGCGGGGACAAGGTGAAGTTCGACCTTCGGTTTAAGGGCCGCGAGCAGTCCCGCCCCGAAATGGGCGTCCGCCTGCTGCGAGGCTTGGCCGACGAGCTGGCGGAGCTTTCGACGATTGAAGCGGCGCCGCGCGCCGAAGGGCGCAACATGTCCATGGTGTTGGCGCCGCTGAGAAAGAAATCCGAGGCCAAATCCGATCAGCGGCGACGCCGCGAGGCCGAACGCGAGTCACGCAAGGCACGCGAAGCCGAGCGCGCAGCGCGTTCGAACGGATCGGAGGCACGGGAGGACGTCGCGTCCGACAAGGCCGTCGACTGACCCGCGCCAAAGTAAGAAACGCCGCGCGCCCTGCGCGGCCAGACCGAGGGGCAAAGAAGAATGCCGAAGAACAAGACGCACTCCGGTGCGAAGAAGCGCTTCCGCGTGACGGGGAGCGGCAAGCTCATGCGCGAGCAGGCCAACAAGCGCCATCTGTTGGAGCACAAGTCCAGCCGTCGCACCCGCCGCCTGGCTATGGATCAGCCGGTCGACGCCGCGAACCTCAAGTCCGTCAAGCGCCTGCTGGGCCGCTGAAGCTAGAAGGAGAAAGCCATGGCACGCGTCAAGCGCGCAGTCAACGCCGCCAAAAAGCGCCGCACCACACTCGAGCGAGCCTCGGGTTATCGCGGGCAGCGCTCCCGCCTCTATCGGAAGGCGAAGGAGCAGGTCACCCACTCGTTCGTATACAACTACCGTGACCGCAAGGCCCGCAAGCGCGAATTCCGCAAGCTGTGGATCGCCAGGATCAATGCCGCCGCCCGCGCCGAAGGGCTGACCTACAACCGTTTCATCCAGGGTCTGACCCTCGCGGGAATCGAGGTCGACCGTCGGCAGCTCGCCGAAATGGCGGTCGAGGACCCCAAGGCTTTCGCGGCCGTCGTCGCCGCTGCCAAGAAGGCCCTTCCGGAGGACGTCAACGCTCCGAAGCAGGCCTGATCGAGGTTCGGTTGAAAGGCCCCGGTTGTTGTCCGGGGCCTTTTCCCGTGGAAGGGTGACTATGAAACTTCGGACCAAAGAGGCCTCGCGCAGCCAGCTCCAGCGCGCGCAGAGGCTTCACCGCAGAGAACAGCGTTCACGGCACGGCCAGACCCTGGTCGAAGGGCCGCAGGCCGTGCGCGAGCTCCTCGCCTGCGCCCCCCGCCTGACGCGTGACCTCTACATCACCGACGAGGCGGTCGAACGGCACGGCGACGTCGCCGAACTGGCCTCCGCGGCCGGAGTGTGGACGCACGTGCTTGCCGCACAGGACATGCGCGACCTTTCGGCGGACGCCCAGGGCGTCGTCGCGGTCATCTCGACGCCGGAAGGGCCCGATTTAGACTCGCTTCTCCGCGAGGCGTCGCTGATTGTGGCGACCCTCGACATCGCCGACCCCGGAAACCTGGGCACCATCATTCGAACGGCAGACGCCGCCGGGGCCGACGCCGTCGTCGTCGGCAAGGCAAGCGCCGAGCTCTATTCGCCCAAGGTCATGAGATCGGCGGCCGGAAGCCACTTTCACGTGCCGTGCGTCGCGGGAATCGAGGCCTCGGAGCTCGCTGCGCGGGCGCGGGAGGCCGGCCTCCAGGTCCTCACGGCCGAGGGAACGGGGGAGTGGGAGCTTCCGGTCCTCGTCCGAGAGGCTGCCGAGGCTAAAATACTGGGCTCCGCGCCAAGCGGGCCCGATCTCAGGCGCAGGGCGCTCTGGTTCGTCGGCAACGAGGCCCGCGGATTCGCCGGATGCGATTTCGACGCCGACGCGCGAGTGGCCGTTCCCCTCTACGGGAAGGCCGAATCCCTCAACGTCTCCACCGCTCTGGCCGTGTGCGCGTATGCAAGCGCCATGGCGCAAAGGGCGGATTGAACCGGGTCAATCGACGACAGACGTCGACGCCGCCGAAAGCCAGGAGGAAGCGATGCGTGGAAGCCGTGCAGTCAAAGTCGCGGCAACGGTGGGCGCTGCCGCGGTCTACCGAAAGATGCGGGCCCCCGTCAGGCAGAATTCGCCCTTCCGCAGGGCGTGGGAGCTCAATCTGCTTCGCTCTCTGCGCGAGCTCGAGGAACTTGCTGCGGGCGCGGATTCGCCGTCGCCCGATGTGAACGGAGATCCGACGTTGCGCGACGCGGCCCCCGTCGGCGGAGCCTCAGTTGCCTCGGGCGAAGCGAAGCCTCGGCCCTTCGTCTACGCGGCGCTCGGAGACTCCGCTGCCCAAGGCCTCGGCGCAGCGTCGATCGCCGAAGGGTACGTTCCGAGGATCGCGGCGGGCCTGGAAGCGGCCCTGGGCCGCAGGGTCATCCTCCTCAACGTCTCGCTTTCGGGAGGCACAGCCGAATCCGTGCTGACGTCGCAACTGCCGCAGCTGGCGGGCTTGCGCGCCGGCGCAGCGCATGTCGTCCCCGATCTTGTCACCCTCGACGTCGGCGGCAACGATGTCTCGCTTTCCCGCCTGAGCGTCGAAGATTTCGCCGGCCTCATGGACCGCGTCTGCCGCGAGCTCCCCGGCCCCGCCGTCGTCGCGAACATACCGACGTTCAAGCCTTTGGCGAGCGCCGAAAGGGCCGCGCGGCTCTCGGCCGCAATCGACGCAGCCGCGAAAAAGCACGGATGCGGGCTGGTCGATCTCCTCGACGTCTCCGAGGCGATGTCGACCCGCGAATACATCGTCACGCATCACGCTGCGGACATGTTCCACCCCAGCTCCGCCTGGTACGGCCGATGGGCCGAGCTGTTCATGGAGCAGATCGCGCGGATCTTCGGCTTCGCCCCGCCCGACATGGCCGAGGTTCCCGCATGGAGCGGCGCCGCCGGCCTCCGCGTCGAATGACCGCCTGGAGATCTGCCGCGTCGAGCTGCCGGAAGGCGCAGTCCGACATCGCTCAAAGAGTCGTCAGATCTTGCTCCAAAAGGCCTGCGTCAGCTGCTTGCGGTTCCCCATAGACGTCTTGTGAAGGATGTTGTGGACGTGGACCTTCACCGTGGACACGGAAATGAAAAGCTCGTCGGCTATCGCCCGATTGTCCTTGCCGTCGAGGACGAGCCGCAGCACCTCCTCCTCGCGGCGCGACAGGCCGTTGACGTTCGAGTAGCTTGCGATCGACTGGAAGACGAAAGCCTCCCGCTGGTTGGTCACGCCCGCCGGCGGATCGACGTACCGCATCCGCAGAGTTCTGTAGGCGGAGACGCACACGAACGAGGCGACGCAAAGAAGCAGGGCATTCTCAGCGAAGTTGCGCTCCGGAAGGAAAGACAGATCCCCCGGGCGGCTGTCGCCGTAGTCCAGGCCGAGGATGAAGACGACGTTCCACGCCGTCGTCGCGACTGTCGAGCCGAGGACGGCTAAATAGAAACCTCTGTGACGAAGCAGGCGACGCCGCTCGCCGAGGTCGTCCGTTCTCAAGAAATGAACGAGAATCGCGACGAGCAACGCGAGTATGAAAAGCGATCTCACGCTGAAAAAGGCAAACTCGCGCCACTTGCCGACACCCAGAAAATTGAAGGAAGCGTAGCTGACGGCCAGAAAGGAGAGGGGAATCGCCCACAGCGCCCGTCTTCCTTTGCCCAACCCGAGATACTCCCTGCAGGCGCACCAGAAGAACAGGACGAGGCAGGAGCCGAGCAGCGCCGATTCGACCGGCCCGTTGATCTCGTATACGGCCAGTTTTCCCGGTTTCCTGCCGACGACGTCGGTTCTGAGAACCAGCGCGACGTCGAAAAAGTAGACGAGGAAGGCGAACGTCGTGAACAGATAGGGCCTTTGGCGGTTGACGAGATAGACGGAAAGGCAAACCGCGGCCGTGAGTATGCTCGCCAAGAGGACAGTCAATGTGTAGTAATAGAGGGCTACTGACACTTCATCCCCTTCTTGGTTGCCGCGACGGTCCCCGTTGACGTCGTCAGGCACGATTATCCCAGTATTCGCCGCCAGTTTCCATGTCCGCATCGTGGAATAAAAGTTCCGCGATGCGGAAAGTTTAGGTAGGATGTAGTCGTGGAATCTAGAAATAGTCGGTTGTACGCCTCTCTTTCGTACCGGCATAACTCTTGAAATGCGTCACACTTAGACGGACTATGGAGTAGCGCCGGTGTCGGCGTCGCGAAGTCGGTTACGATACCGAACTCACCGCAACGATGCAAAAAAGAAAGGAACGACATGCCCATCAGCCTCAGCGGACGCAACTTCCTCAAGCTGCTCGACTACACGCCGGACGAGATCCGCTACCTTCTCCGCTTGTCGGAGCAGTTCAAAAGCCTCAAACTCGCCGGAACGCCACACAGGTACCTTGAAGGGAAGAACATCGTTCTTTTGTTTGAGAAGACCTCCACCCGCACGCGCTGCGCCTTCGAGGTCGCCGGCATGGACCTCGGCATGGGGGTCACCTACCTCGACCCGGGCAGCTCGCAGATGGGGGCGAAGGAGTCGATCGCCGACACGGCCCAGGTTCTGGGGCGAATGTACGACGGCATCGAGTACCGCGGCTTCGCCCAAGAGATCGTCGAAGAGCTCGCCGAGAACGCCGGGGTGCCCGTATGGAACGGCCTGACCACCGAGTTCCACCCGACTCAGATGATCGCCGACATGCTC
>NZ_DBHHEV010000066.1:8646-14160 GCF_057238965.1 Peptidiphaga sp. | reverse complement strand
ATTGAAGATCAAATACGGCGCCCAAGACGTCTCGACCCACGACAACGGCGCCTACACCGGCGAGATCTCCACGGACATGCTCGTCAAGCTCGGCTGCACTTATGTCGTGGTCGGCCATTCGGAGCGCCGCGAATACCACGGCGAGTCGAACGAGCTCATCGGCGCGAAAGCGAAGAAGGCGCTCGAGGCGGGCCTGACGCCGATTGTCTGCTGCGGCGAGGCGCTGGAAGTGCGCAAGGAAGGCCGCCAGGTCGAGTACGTCGTCGGGCAGATCGACGCGATGTTCGCCCAGCTCAGCGGGAAGGACGTCGCCTCCTCGGTCATCGCCTACGAGCCCATCTGGGCCATCGGCACGGGAGAGGTCGCCACGCCGGAGGACGCGCAGGAGGTCTGCGGGGCCATCCGCCGGAGGATCGCCGAGCTCTACGACGATTCCGTCGCCGACGCCGTGCGGATCCAGTACGGCGGGTCTGTGAAATCCTCGAACGTCGTCGAGATCATGGCCCAGCCCGACGTCGACGGCGCACTCGTCGGCGGGGCGAGCCTCAAGGCCGACGAATTCGCGAAGATCGCAACCTATTACAAGTGACTCACGCGTGTGCGCGGGCGCTTCATTGCGGCGCCCGCGCACGGCATTTATGCTTGTACAGGCACGCCTCGCGCCCGCGGGGCACTTTTGGAATGCAACCACCGCTCTGCACAGGCCAGGCAGGCACGCCTTGCGTCCGTGGGGCATCGGAAGGAAACGTTGTGAAGGTTCTCCTCATAGTCTGCGAGGTTCTCCTCGTCATTACGAGCATTCTGCTCGTCTTGTCGATTCTGCTCCACAAGGGCAAGGGCGGCGGCATCTCCGAAATGTTCGGCGGCGGCATTTCAACCTCGATGCGTTCGTCGGGAGTGGCCGAGCGCAACCTCAATCGCATCACCGTCGGCGTGGCCTTCATCTGGAGCGTGGTGATCGTCCTCATCGGGCTCATCGTGAAATTCGGCTTGTAGCGCCGCGGATGAAAGCTGCATGACTTTGCGAACGCTCTCTGGCCGAAAGCGCTCGCAAAGTCAGCCACCCAATTTTCAAACTGACAGTTTTCAAACTGACAGACGCGCCCGTTTGGCGGCTTTCAAAAAGGCCGCCGGGCGCAAGCTCGAGCCCGCTCGCAGGAAGGCAAAGTCGCCTGTTTGCGAGGCCACGGCTCGCCCGCCCAAGAAAAGCGGCGAGCCAGCCTCGTTCGCCGGGCCAGCGCTCACTCGCCGGAAGGCAGCACCCTTTCCAGACCGTGTTTGAGGACTTCTTCGTAGGCGGTGTCGGGCGTCATCTCTCGAAGCTCCTCGATCATCTTCGACTCCATTGTGCGCATCGTCAGGTTGACGCGCTGGACATCGCGGCCGGGGCGCACCATGTCGCCGAAGTCGGACCCGATCGGACGATCCAGCCGCAGCTCCCCGGAGGAGCGGAACATGGACACCCCGTCGATGGCGGTTCCCCGCGTGTGCTCGATCTCCACCGGGACCTCCAGCCGCAAGGCCAGCCACGCCGCAAGGAAAACCACCGCCGGATGGGTGCGGTTGCCGCGCACGACGGCGCGTTCGACGACGTCGTGCGGGGGCTCGTCGAGCATGGCGGCGAGGTGGTTCCTCCAGAAGGTCACGCCCGTCCACGCGAGGTCGGTGTCGCCCGGGGCGTAGCCGTCGCGCACCCGGCGGAGGATCTCGTCGGCCGGAACGCCGGAGGTCTGGGCCGTTGTGATGCGGCGCTGGGCCATGGCCCCGATCGGCGTGCGCGACGGATTCTCCGGGGCGTCTTGAACCCACCAGACGACGACGGGCGCGTCTGGCAGAAGCAGCGGGATGACGAGCGTCTCCAAATTGTCGGCCGAGCCGTTGGAGCATCGAAGGATGGCGATCTCGGAAAGGCCCGCCTCGGGGCCGACCCTCAATTCGGCGTCGACCTTCGGTTCCTCGCCGTCGATCGGGAGGACGGCGATGACGCGGCACGGATGTGCCCGGGCTGCGCCCGCGGCCGAGGCGATGGCGTCGCGGACTCCGCCCTCGTTTTTCGCGATGATGATGAGCGTGAGAACCCGCCCGAGGGCGCCCGAGCTGGCGGTCTCGCGCAGCTCGTCAAGGCGCAGACCCACCCTGGCGGTGTTCGTTCCGTTCATGTGGATGATCATGTCGGTTCCTTCCTACGGCAGGCGCCAGGCGCGGCCGTCGCGAGCGAGCATGCGGTCAGAGGCGGCCGGCCCCCAGGTCCCGGGCGCGTATTCAGCGATCGATTCGGGGTTTTCCGCCCAGTGGTTCTCCGCCTGATCGAGGAGCTTCCAGGAAAGCTCAATCTCGCGATGGCGGGGGAAAAGCGGCGGATCTCCCAGCAGAACGTCGAGGATGAGCCGTTCGTAGGCCTCGGGCGCGTATTCGGTGAAGGCGTGTCCGTATGCGAAATCCATTGTCACGTCGCGCAGCTGCATGCCCGACCCGGGCACCTTTGAACCGAGCTTGAACGTCATGCCTTCGTTGGGCTGGACGCGGATGACCAGCGCATTGTGACCCAGGCCGTCGGTCGATGGGAACGGAAGGAACGGCGGGTATTTGAAGATGACGGCGATCTCGGAGACTCGTCGCCCCAGCCGCTTGCCGGCGCGCAGGTAGAAGGGCACGCCCTTCCACCGCCGGGTTTCGATTCCCAGGCGCAGCGCCGCGTATGTGTCAGTGATCGAATCGGCGGGAATGCCCGGCTCTTCCTTGTATCCCTTGACCCATTCGCCTCCCTGCCAGCCCGACGTGTACTGGCCGGCCACGGCCGATTCGCCGACGGGGCCGTAGAACCTCGTGGCTTCCAGAACCTTTTCCTTCTCGATCCGCAGAGCCGAAGGCTCGAAGGAAATCGGCTCTTCCATCGCGGTCAGGGCGAGGAGCTGAAGAAGATGGTTTTGGATGACGTCGCGGGCGGCGCCGATGCCGTCGTAGTATCCGGCGCGGGTGCCGATGCCGATGTCCTCAGCCATTGTGATTTGGACGTGGTCGACGTGGGCGGAGTTCCACAGCGGCTCGTACAGCTCGTTGGCAAAGCGCAGCGCCATGAGGTTCTGCACCGTTTCTTTGCCGAGATAGTGGTCGATGCGGAAGACCGCGTCCTGGTGGAAGACCTTGGTGACCATGTCGTCGAGCTCGCGAGCCGATTCGAGGTCGTGCCCGAAGGGCTTTTCGACGACGACGCGCCTCCACCCGTCGTCCTCGGCGCAAAGCCCGGCCGTTCCGATCCCGCCGAGGACGGTCGGGAACAGCTCGGGCGGAATCGCCAGGTAAAAGGCGTAATTGCCGTTGGTTCCGCGCTCGGCGGACATCTTGTCCATCGTATGGCCGAGGGAACGGTAGGTCTCGACGTCGTTGTACTGGCCGTTGACGACCACGAGCCCGGACATGAGCTGCTTGAGCGTCGTCTCGGTGACGGGGGTGTTCGCGCCCTCGCGTATGGCGGCCTCGACTTTCTCCGGCAGCGACGGGTCGACCTTTCGGGCGACGCCGATGATTGTGAACGACGGCGGAAGCAGCCCGCGGTTGGCGAGATCATAGAGCGCCGGAAGAATTTTTCGACGCGACAGGTCGCCTGTGATGCCGAAAAGGACGATTCCACAAGGGCCCGCGATTCGCTGCAAGCGGCTGTCGGGTGCGCTGCGAAGCGGATTGACCATAGACTCTCAACTTTCCCCGAGATTGACTGGTGACATGCGCGGCACGTGCAAGGCCGCATATCGAGGGTAACGCGCGCGGATGCGCGGGCGGCTTTCATCCGCTCCGCGCATCCGCGGTTTCTTTTGGGTCGGCGCCGGGCCGCGGCCCGGCGCAAAGCCCGTTGTTTCGCTACTTTGCCGCTTCGATCGACTCGCGGGCCGCCTCGACCACGGCCTGCACGGTCACCCCGAATTCCTCGAAGAGCTTACCCGCCGCCGCGGAGGCGCCGAAGTGGTCGATTCCCACGGACCGTCCGGCGTCGCCCACGTATCCGGCCCACCCGAAGGTCGAGCCTGCCTCGACGGAGACGCGCGCTTTGACGTCGGGGAGGATGACGGAGTCGCGATACTCCTTGCTCTGCTCGGCGAACCAATCGAGGCTCGGAAGCGACACGACGCGGGCTCCGACGCCCTCGGCCGCGAGGGCGTCGCGCGCCTCGACGGCGAGGGAGACCTCGGAGCCGGTGGCGAGGATCTGGACGTCGACCTTGCCCGTCGGGCTGTCGGCGAGGACGTACCCGCCGCGCTTGACCCCCTCTGCGGACGTGCCTTCGAGCACCGGCAGATTCTGCCGGGAGAGGACGAGGCCGGCCGGTCCGGCGTCGCGACGCTCGATGATTCCCCGCCAAGCCGCGGCCGTCTCGTTGGCGTCGGCCGGCCTGACAATGTCAAGCTGCGGAATGGCCCGGTACGCCCACAGATGCTCAATGGGCTGATGGGTGGGGCCGTCCTCGCCCACGCCGATCGAATCGTGCGTCCACACGAAGATCGACGGAATGTTCATGACGGCGGCCAGGCGAACGGCGCCCCGCATATAGTCGGAGAAGACGAAAAACGTGCCGCCGTAGGCGCGGGTGAGCCCGTGCAGCGCGATCCCGTTGACGATCGAGCCCATGGCGTGCTCGCGGATGCCGAAATGCAGGGTGCGGCCGTAGACGTCTCCGTCCCAGTCCTCCGAGACGCGGTCCGGGGGAAGGAAGGACGGCTCGCCCTTCATCGTCGTGTTGTTCGATCCGGCCAGGTCCGCCGATCCGCCCCACAGCTCGGGAAGGACGGGAGCCAGGGCGGTCAGCACATTGCCCGAGGCGGCCCGGGTGGCCACGGACGTCCCGACCTCGAAGGACGGCAGAGCGTCGGTCCACCCTTCCGGGAGCTTCTTCGCCACGAGCCTGTCGAGCAGCTTCGAGCGCTCCGGGTTGGCCGCGCGCCACGTCTGAAGCTTCTCCTCCCACTTCGCACGCTCGGCCTTGGCGCGCTCGGCGGCGCCTTTGCGGGTGTAATCGAGGACTTCCGCGGCGACGTCGAAGGACTTCTCCGGATCAAAGCCCAGGACCTTCTTCAAGCCGGCGAGCTCCTCCGCGCCGAGCTTCGCTCCGTGGGCGGCCCCGGTTCCCTGCTTCGTGGGGGAGGGCCAGGCCATGATCGTCGACAGGCGGATGAACGAGGGCCTGTCCGTGACGGCCTTGGCGTTTTCGATCGCCTCGTAGAGGGCCTCGACGTCCTCCTTGTACTCGCCGCCGCCGTTTGTCCAATCGACGTGCTGCGTGTGCCAGCCGTACGCCTCGTAGCGCCCCAGGACGTCCTCGGTGAAGGCGATCTTCGTGTCGTCCTCGATCGAGATGCGGTTGTCGTCCCAAATGACGATGAGATTGCCCAGGTGCTGCGTTCCGGCGAGCGAGCAGGCCTCGCTGGTGACGCCTTCCTCGAGGTCGCCCTCTCCGGCGACGACGTAGACGAAATGGTCGAAGGGGGACTGGCCTGCGGGGGCGTCGGGGTCGAGCAGGCC
>NZ_DBHHEV010000066.1:0-8636 GCF_057238965.1 Peptidiphaga sp. | reverse complement strand
CGTTCGCGGCGCGACGCCATGGACATGCCGACGGCGGAGGCGAGGCCCTGCCCCAGCGGGCCGGTCGTGATCTCGACGCCCTTGGTGTGGCCGTATTCGGGGTGGCCCGGCGTGAGCGAGCCCCAGGTCCGCAAGGACTTCAGGTCCTCCAGCTCCAGGCCGTAGCCCGTGAGGAAGAGCTGGTTGTAGAGGGTGACGGAGGAATGGCCGATCGACAGGACGAAGCGATCGCGGCCCAGCCACGAGGGGTCCGAAGGATCGTGGCGCATGACCTTGTTGAAGAGCGTGTATGCCAACGGCGCAATCGAAATCGCCGTTCCGGGGTGGCCGTTGCCCGCCTTCTCCACCGCGTCCGCGGCCAAAACGCGCGCCGTGTCCGTTGCGCGCCGATCGAGGTCCGTCCATTCAAGCTTCGCCATTGCAAGCCTTTCGTCTGTTTCGCCTCGGCCTTTCCGAGGCCGCCGCTTCATAGTTTAGCCGTCGGTTTCGTTCCGATTCCAGAAAAGATTCGAGATAATATAAAGGAATCATGGCTTCCCATACACCCTTGCCCGGGCCCGAGCCGATTGCGCGATTGGGTGAACAGTTTCTCGCCCATCTCGCCGTTGAACGTTCGCTGTCACACAACACCGTTTCCTCCTATCGACGAGACCTGGCGAAGTATTTTTCGCACCTCCAAGCGCGGGGAATCGCGCTAATCGGCGACGTCGGACCGGAGGACGTCGCGTCCTTCGCCGAATGCCTCGAGGGGATGGCCCGCGCATCCGTGGCCAGAAGCATGACCGCCGTCCGCTCCTTCCATGCCTTCGTCTTCGAAGAAGGGAGCGCGGGCGCGAATCCCGCCGCCGACGTCCGCCCCCCGAAGATCCCTTCGCGGCTGCCGAAGGCAATGGACATCGACGACGTCGCCGCGCTCATAGCCGCGGGCGGCGCGGGGGAGGGGCCGGCGCCTCTGCGCGACCGGGCGCTGCTGGAGGTCCTCTACGGAACGGGGGCCCGCATTTCTGAGGCGGTGGGGCTCAGCGTCGACGACGTCGACCTGGCGGGGGCCTCGGCGCGGCTCTTCGGCAAGGGACGCAAGGAACGGGTCGTGCCGCTCGGAGGCTACGCCGTCGAGGCCATAGACGCCTACCTCGTGCGCGCAAGGCCGTCATTGGCGAGCTCCGGCCCCGGAACGCCGTCGCTCTTCCTCAACACGCGCGGACGGCCGCTGTCTCGGCAAAGCGCGTGGGCAATCATTCAAAACGCCGCCGAACGCGCCAAACTGAGCGTGCACGTCAGCCCGCATACGCTAAGGCATTCGTTCGCCACCCATCTGCTTCAAGGGGGCGCCGACATCCGTGTAGTCCAAGAATTGCTGGGCCATTCGTCGCTATCGACGACGCAGATATACACGATGGTCAGCCGCGACACGGTACGTGAAGTTTACGCCTTAGCTCACCCGAGGGCGCTCTCTTAGGTAGGCTAAGACCGTGACCCAACGAGATGCGCTACTGCCAGCTTCCTCCGGCCAGAGTTTTCCCGACCCGGTCCCTCTCGCATCCCACGGTCCGGCTCGCATCGTCGCGATGTCGAACCAGAAGGGCGGGGTGGGAAAGACGACCACGACGATCAACTTGGCCGCCGCGCTCGCAGCATACGGACGCAAAGTCCTCATCGTAGACTTCGACCCCCAGGGGGCGGCCAGCGCAGGCTTGGGCGTCAACGCCCGCGCCCTTGACCGCACGATATACAACGAGCTCATCGCAGCCAAGCCGAACATCCGCGAGATCATCGTGGAGACGAGCGTGGAGAATCTCGACATCGCCCCGGCCAACATCGACCTCTCCGCGGCCGAGATCGTGCTCATCAACGAAGTGGCGCGAGAGCAGGCCCTCACGCGCGTGCTCAGGCCGGTGCTCGACGACTACGACCTCATCGTCATCGACTGCCAGCCCTCCCTCGGCCTCCTGACCGTCAACGCCCTGACGGCGGCGCACGGAGTCATCATCCCCCTGGAGGCGGAGTATTTCGCCATGCGCGGCGTCGCGCTGCTCATCGAGCAGATCGAGAGGGTCCAGGACCGCCTCAACCCGCGCCTCGAGCTCGACGGAGTGCTGCTGACAATGGTCGATGCGCGCACCCTCCACTCGCGCGAGGTCGTCAAATCCGTGCGCGAGGGCTTCGGCGAAAGCGTCTTCACGACGTACATCTCGCGCACCGTCAAATTCCCCGACGCATCGATCGCGGCCGTGCCCATCACGGAGTACGCCCCGTCCCACCCGGGGGCGGCCGCCTACAGGCAGCTCGCGAGGGAGCTCATCGCCCGGGGCCGGTGCGCCTAGCCGATGGCGTCGCGGACGCCGCGCCGTCCGACGCCGCCAAAATCGGCGAAGACGGAGAATTCGCCGTCGAGCTCGACGTCTTCTCCGGCCCCTTTTCCGTCTTGCTTTCCCTCATTGCGCGCAAGCGCCTGGACGTCACAGAGGTGGCTCTGGCCGAGGTCACCGACGAATTCATCGCCTTCGTCCGCTCGCGTCCGGAGCTCGACCTTTCGCGGGTCTCCGAGTTCCTCGTCGTCGCGGCGACGCTGCTCGAGATGAAGGCGGCGCGCCTGCTGCCCCGCGACAGCCAGGAGGAAGAGGACTTGGAGCTCCTCGAACGGCGCGACCTCCTTTTCGCCAAGCTGCTGCAATACCGAGCTTTCAAGGAGGTCGCGAGGGACATCGCCTCGACGCTCGCCGAGCAGGCCCTCTGCGTTCCGCGCTCGGTTCCCCTGGAAGAGCGCTACGCGCAGGCGGTTCCGGCCGTGACCGTTTCGATCGGGCTGGCGGACTTCGCGGCCCTCGCGGCGGCGGCGTTTGTGCGCGAGCATCGCGAGCCCGAGGTCTCCGTCGAGCACCTGCACGCCGCGCCCGTCCCCGTCGCATCGCAGGTCGAGTACATTGCCTCGCGGCTGGCTGCGGGGGAGAGGCTCGCCTTTGCGGACCTGTGCGCTGACGCCGCAGACATGCCCACCGTGGTCTCGCGATTCCTCGCCGTCCTGGAGCTGCTGCGGGCAGGCCGGATCGACGTCGAACAGTCCGAGGCGCTTGGCGCGCTCGTCCTCGTCGCCGTCGATCCGCCAGGGCCCGAGGCGAGCGCCCGAAAGCCGGGGGAGGCCGGCGATTCAGAAGAGTCGCAAGAATCCCGGGATACCGGCGATGTCGGCGCACCCGGAGATTCCCGAGAGGCCGGAGAACCCGGAGACTCCGGAGGGGCGCATGGATAGGCGGGCAGACGAGGACGTGCTCGGAGCCCTCGAAGCGCTTCTGCTCGTGGCAAGGGAGCCCGTTCCGCTGGCAACGCTGGCCGAGGCCGTCGGCGCGAGCGAAGCCGAAACCGACGCCATGCTTCGCGCGATCGCCGCGGACTATCGAGGAGAAAGCGGGGCGCGCACGCGCGGATTTTGCCTGAGGGAGGCGGGCGGAGGATGGAGGCTCTACACGAATCCGCGCTTCGCCGACGTCGTCGCCGCCCACGTCGCGGCGGAGAACTCGGGGCGGCTTTCGGCTGCGGCCTTGGAGACCCTCGCGGTGATCGCCTACAGACAGCCCGTCACCCGCGCGCAGATTGCAGCGATCAGAGGTGTTAGTGTTGACTCGGTCGTCCGCACGCTCGTGACGCGCGGACTTGTGACCGAGGCGGGAGCCACCGCCGCCTCGGGCGCCGCGCTCTACGGCACCACCGAGTACTTCCTCGAGGTCATGGGGATGAACTCATTGGCCGAACTCGCGCCTTTGGCGCCCTATCTGCCCGAGGCGTACGACCTACAGGAAGAGGACATGCAATGACAGACCCACACGTTCCCACGGGGGAGCGGCTCCAGAAAGTTCTGGCCCGCAACGGCGTGGGAAGCCGTCGCGCCTGCGAAGGCCTCATAGCCCAGGGCAGGGTGAGCGTCGACGGGCACGTCGTGCGCGAGCTCGGCACGCGCGTGGATCCTGTCGCCTCCGTCATCCACGTAGACGGCATCAGGGTTCAGACCGATTCCTCGCTCCTGACCCTCGCGCTCTACAAGCCGCCGGGGGTCGTCTCGACGATGTACGACGACATGGGAAGGCCCGGGCTCGCCCAGTACGTCGAGGATCGGCCCGAGCGGCTCTACCACGTCGGCCGGCTCGATCAGGACACCGAGGGGCTCATTCTCCTGTCGAACGACGGCGAGTTGACGCACCGCCTCACCCATCCGAAGTACGAGGTGCCGAAAACCTACATCGCCCGCGTCGAAGGCTCCGTCACCCGGGGGCTGGGGAGAGTCCTCGAGCGCGGAATCAACCTGGAGGACGGCCCCGCCCGCGTCGACCGATTCGTTTTGCGCGAGTCGGCCCCCCGGAACTCGATCGTCGAAATCACCCTCCATTCGGGCCGCAACCGCATCGTGCGCAGGATGATGGCGGAAGTCGGCCATCCGGTCATGGAACTCGTGCGCATGAAGTTCGGAACGGTCGTCGTCGGCCATCTCAAGCCCGGCAAAACCCGCGTCGTCGCCGGAAGCGAGCTTGGCGCGCTCATGAAACTGGTCGATCTGTGAACCCAGTCAGGATCGTCGGCTCAGGCCTGCTCGGCGCGTCGCTGGGCCTGCGCCTGCGCCAACTCGGCGTCGAGGTTCAGCTCGAAGACACGTCCCCGGCCGCTTTGGCGCTTGCGCGCGACCTGGGCGCCGGGCAGATCGCCGCGGAGGATTCCGAGGAGCCCGAGCTCGTGGTGGTCGCCACCCCGCCCGACGTCGCCGCCGACGTCGTCCGCGAGAGCCTCGACCGATTCGGCCGCGCATTCGTGACCGACATCGCCTCGGTCAAAGCGCGGGTCGTCGAGGAAGTCGAGGGGCATCCCGGCGCCGACCGCTACGTCGGCAGCCACCCGATGGCCGGGCGCGAGCGCTCGGGCGCCCTGGCGGCGGACGCCGACCTTTTCATCGGCCGACCCTGGGTCATCACCCCGATCGGGGCGGGAGAATCCGGGGGCGGGCGCCCCGGCGGAACGGCGGAGGCGCCCGCCGGCGCTGCGACAGAGGGGGCCGCGGGAAGCGACGTCGTGCTGGCCGTCCAGCAATTCGCCCTGTCGGTCGGCGCGCTGCCCGTCGTCATGAGCCCGCAGACCCACGACCGCTCCGCCGCCGTCGTCTCGCACATGCCGCAGCTCGTATCCTCGCTCGTGGCGGGCGCGCTGCGCGACGTCCCTCCCGAAACCCTCGGCCTGGCCGGCCAGGGCCTGCGCGACGTCACCCGGATCGCCCATTCCGACTCGCGGCTGTGGGCCACGATCATCGCCGGAAACGCGCGTGAAGTGGCCCGCGTGCTCAAAGAAGTCTCGGCCAATCTCGACAGGCTCATAACGGCCGTCGAGGCCGGAGTCGACGACCCCTTCGCCCTCGGCGTCCTCTCGGGAGTGAGCGAGGCGATCCGCAGGGGAAACGAGGGCGTCGAGCGGATTCCGGGAAAGCACGGCGGCGCCCCGCGCCGCTACGGCAACGTCTTTGTCCTCGTGCCCGACGAGCCCGGCATGCTCGGACGGCTTTTCGCCGAGGTGGGGGAGATCGGCGTGAACATCGAGGATCTGAGCCTTGAGCATACGATAGGGCGGGAGGCCGGGCGCGCCATGCTCTCGGTGCTCCCGCACGAGACGATGCGCCTGGCGGTCGCTTTGGAGCGTCGCGGATGGCGCGTCGTCGTCGAAGGAAAGGAAAACCACGTGGGTGTCGTCATCGCCCTCGACGGGCCGTCTGGCTCCGGAAAGTCAACCGTCTCCAAGAAGGTGGCCGAAAGGCTCGGCCTGAGCTACCTCGACACCGGCGCCATGTATCGGGCGGCGGCGTGGCATTGCGAGCGCCGGGGAATCGACCTCGACGACCTCGACGCCGTGGCCGAGGCGACGGTCGCCATGCCGCTGGACATGCCGCTCGACCCAAACGATCAGAAGATCGTGTGCGACGGCGTGGACGTCACGCAGGCCATACGGGAGTCGGAGCTTTCCCGCGTCGTCTCGAAGGTCGCGACGAATCTCCGCGTGCGCGCCGAGATGAAGCGGCGCCAGCGCGAGATCATAGCGGCGGCCCACATGGGCATAATCGCCGAGGGCAGAGACATCGCGACGGTCGTGGCGCCCGACGCCGACGTGCGCGTGCTGCTGACGGCCTCCGAGGAGACGCGGCTCGCCCGCCGCGCGCGCGAGGTTCGCGGCAGCGACGACGCCGAGGCCCTCAAGGCCACGCGCGACGAGGTGCTCCGCCGCGACGCCGACGATTCGACCGTCTCCGAATTCATGTCCGCAAAAGACGGCGTGACCGAGATCGACTCCTCGACGCTGGGGATCGACGAAGTCGTCGAGGCCGTCGTCTCCCTTGTCCCCAAGGAGCGCCGATGAACGCCCGGGCCGCGGACGGCGGCGCGAACGCCGAGAGGCCGATCGAGCGGGAGGGCGGCCCTCAAAATCGCGAAGAAAACGCCCCGGGGTGCGGCGTGCCGGGAAAGGCCGCCGACGGAGCGTTTGCCGAAGGGAGCCTCGCCGAGGCCGGCGTGCCGGGTGCGACCGGCGAAGGATTGGGCGGCAAGGAGATGAGCGCCGAGGAATGGCTCGCCTCGAAGGAATGGACCGAGCAGGACGACGACCTCGACGAGCGCCGCGCGGCCGTGCTGCGCGAAAATCTCGACGCCTACGACCTTGACGAAGAGGACGTCGCCGTGCTTGTGGGCGGGGCCGCAGACCGGCCCGCGGCCCCGCCGGTGCTGGCCGTCGTGGGCAGGCCCAACGTCGGAAAATCGACCCTCGTCAACCGCATCGTGGGGCGTCGCGTCGCGGTCGTCCAGGACGTCCCCGGGGTGACGCGCGACCGCGTGGGCTACCCCGCGTCCTGGGCCGGCCGCGACTTCACGCTCGTGGACACCGGCGGCTGGGAGATCGACGTCGCCGGCATCGACGCTTCCGTCGCCCGCCAGGCCGAGGCCGCCATACAGGCGGCGGACGCCGTCGTGCTCGTCGTCGACGCGAACGTCGGAATCACGGACGCCGACGCCGACATCGTCAAGCTGCTCCGCCGGAGCAAACGGCCCGTGGTCCTCGCCGCGAACAAGGTCGACTCTCCGATGCAGGAATCCGACGCGGCGGTGCTGTGGGGATTGGGCCTGGGCGAGCCGTACCCGATTTCGGCCCTGCACGGGCGGGGGACGGGCGACCTGCTCGACGCCGTGCTGGCCGCCCTGCCCGAGCGCTCGGCCGTTGCGGACGCCCTGCCGGAGGGGCCGCGGCGAGTCGCCCTTCTCGGCAGGCCGAACGTCGGCAAATCCTCGCTTTTGAACAGACTGGCGGGGTCGGAGCGGGTCGTCGTCGATCCGACCGCCGGAACGACGCGCGATCCGGTCGACGAGGCGATCGAGCTTGACGGGCAGACGTGGATATTCGTGGACACCGCGGGCATCCGGCGCCGCGTCCATCAGACGAAGGGCGCGGATTTCTACGCCTCGCTGCGCACGCGCGGCGCATTGGGCAAGGCTGAGCTGGCCCTCGTTCTCATCGACGCCTCCGAGCCCTTGACCGAGCAGGACATCCGGGTGATGCAGCAGGCGATCGACGCCGGGCGCGCGCTCGTCATCGTGTGCAACAAGTGGGACCTGGTCGACGAATATCGACGCCGCGAACTCGACCGCGAAATGGAGCGCGACCTTGTCCAGATCCAGTGGGCCGAGCGCGTCAACCTTTCGGCCGCGACGGGGTGGCACACGAATCGGCTGACCCGAGCCATGGACACGGCTCTCGACTCCTGGGAGACCCGCGTTCCCACGGGCAAGCTCAACGCCTTCCTCGGCGAGCTTGCGGCGGCGCATCCGCATCCCGTGCGATCGGGCAGGCAGCCGCGCATCCTGTTCGCAACCCAGGCGAGCACGCGCCCGCCGCGTTTCGTCCTGTTTTCGAGCGGCTTCATTGAAGCGGGCTACCGCAGGTTCGTCGAAAACAAGATACGCGAGGCTTTCGGCTTTGCCGGAACCCCCATTGAGATCTCCGTGCGCGTGCGGGAAAAGCGGAAAAAGGGAGGCAAACGCTGACGCGACGGTCGGGGTGGGCGAGCGGGAGCCCGCCGTGCGCGCAGGACTGCGAAATGCGGGCGGCCGATGTCCCGGTCACGGCCGGAGGACGACGTTTTCCGGCCGGTCTCCGGCTATGAGCCGCTCGGCCTGCCGACGCACGAGCGCCTTGATCCGCGGCGCGAAAGCGGCGGAGGCGCCGCCCGCGTGCGGCGTGATGAGCGCGGCCTTCTCCCACAGCGGATGGCCCTCGGGCAGCGGCTCGGGATCGGTCACGTCAAGCACGAGCGCGAGCCTGTCCGAATGCTTGAGAAGCGCCTCCGTGTCCGCCACCGCGCCCCGCGCCACATTGACGAGGACCGCGCCGTCGCGCATCCGCGAAAGGAAGGCGTCGTCGGCCAGGCGGCGCGTCGCGTCCGTAAGGGGAACGGCGAGGATCACGACGTCGGCCGCCGGCAGCAGCTCCGCGAGCTCGGAGGCGGCGCGGACCGGCCCGCGCGCGTCGGTTCTTCCGCTGCGCCCGACGCGGCGCACGTCGACCTCGAACGGTGCGAGCCTGTCGGCTATGGCGTTTGCGACCCCTCCGGCCCCGACGAT
>NZ_DBHHEV010000065.1:0-14332 GCF_057238965.1 Peptidiphaga sp. | reverse complement strand
CCCCGGTCAGGCGATTGAGCAGGGAGGACTTCCCGGCGTTTGTGTATCCGACGACGACGGCCGACGGCGTGGCCGTGCGCCGCCGCTCCGCTCGCCGCTGCTGCCTGGCGGGGCCCATGCGCTTGATGTCGCGGCGGAGCTTGGCCATTCGGGTGCGAATCCTCCGCCGGTCAAGCTCGAGCTGCGTCTCTCCGGGGCCTCGCGAGCCGATACCCGCTCCCGCGGCCACGCGGCCTCCGGCCTGGCGCGACATTGAATCGCCCCACCCGCGCAGGCGCGGCAGCAGATATTCCAGCTGCGCGAGCTCGACTTGCGCCTTGCCTTCGCGGGACTTGGCGTGGCGGGCGAAAATGTCGAGGATGAGCGCGGTGCGGTCGATGACTTTGACCTTGACGATGTCCTCGAGCGCGCGCCGCTGCGACGGGGCGAGCTCGGAGTCGGCGATCACGGTGTCCGCCTCGAGCGAGGCGACGAGATCGGCAAGCTCATGCGCCTTTCCAGACCCCAGGTACGTTGCCGGGTCCGGGAATGCGCGCCGCTGGATCAGACCGTCGAGGACCTTCGAGCCCGCGGTCTCCGCCAGTGCGGCGAGCTCGCGCAGGGATTCCTCGGCCTGGCTCGCGCTGCCCTCGCTCCACAGGCCGACGAGGACGACCCGCTCGAGGCGAACCTGCCGGTATTCGACGTCGACGCCCTCTTCGCGTGAAATTCCCGCTTCCAGGCCCTGGATCCGCTGAAGGGAGGATCGCTCTTCCCTTTCGAGTGCGTCGCCGGACCAGCCCGCGTCCTCGTGGGACACCGCCTGCAGGGCGGTGCCTTCGGCGGTGTGCAGGTCGATGCGAGATTCAGAGGAGCCCGCTCCGCTCGTTGATTCGTTCATATACGCTCATTATCCCATGAAAGCGACGCGCGGGAAGGCCCTTCACGGAGACGTCCCTGCTCCCTCTCTCCCTCCCCCCGTCGCGTCGCCTTTGTTCCCGGAACCCTGAGGCCGCCGAACTCCAACCGGCATGCTCGACATGTCGAACGCCTTTGCTCCCGGCACCGTGGCGCCAGACTCCAACCGGCATGCCCGACATGTCGAACGCCTTCGCTCCCGGCACCTTAGGGTCGCCGTCTTGCCCGGTCGCCGCCTTGCCCGGTCGCCGCCTTGCCCGGGCCCCGTCTTGCCCGGTCGCCGTCGGACCGCGCCTTCGGCTCTTCGCTTAGGCGTCTGCACCGCTCGCTTGGCTCGCCGCTTCGGAGGCTAGACTTGTGGCGTGGCAAACGAGCATTATTTTTCCCAGTCTCCCTCTTCCGACGATGCGACCGTCGAGCGGCGCGTCGGCCTTCGGGGGCGCGAGTACGCGATCGCGACGTCGGGCGGCGTCTTCTCCGCCGATCACGTAGACAAGGGAACTGCCGTGCTGCTGCACAAGGCGCCCGAACCAGACCTCGGGCCGGGAGATCTCGCGATCGACCTGGGATGCGGATGGGGCCCGTTGACGCTCGCCCTGTGCGAGGAAGCCGCGGGCGCGGACGTGTGGGCGGTGGACGTCAACGAGCGCGCGCTCGAGCTGACCCGCAAGAACGCCGCGCGCGCAGGTTTTTCGCCGCGGGTCCTTGCCGCTGACGAGGCGCTGGCGGCCCTGGGCGAGCGGAAAATCCAGCTCATCTGGTCGAACCCCCCGGTGCGCATCGGCAAAGCGCGGCTTCACGAGCTGTTGACGACGTGGATCGAAAGGCTCGCCGACGACGGCGCGGCCTACCTCGTGATTCAGAGGAACCTCGGCGCAGACTCGCTTCGCTCGTGGATGCTCGGCCAAGGGTGGGGCTGTGAAAAGGTCGGCTCCGCGAAAGGCTTCCGGGTCTTCGCCGTCACAAGAACGCCTCGCGACGGCGAAGAGACCGCAGCGGACGAACGGGGCTGACCTGCCTCGGCGGAGCACGGCAAACCGCGAGGGATCGCCTGCCCCGGGGGATTGCCCCGGGGCCCAAGGCCGACCACGATGTATGAGGCCGACCGGCGTATTCAGACGGGCCGACGTCGGCTTCGCGGCTGCGAACGCTGAAAGCCTATGCGCTCCCTGTTTCAGCGTTTCCGGAGTCATTCGGCCCCGATTCGGAGTCGTTTCGCTCCGACCGCTCCGCTCTTTTCGGCTTGGGAACGGCAAGGAACAAACCGACCGAGACAACCGCGGCTACGTTGATGAACATGCGACGATCCGACCGAGCTATCTCGCAGGAACGGTCAATCCTCTCTTCGACTCTGCGGTAGTACTCCTCTGCATCTTTAGAGTCTTTGACGGACTCGCCGAGAAAGTCCCAAATCCGCTCCGAGTCGGGCGCATCGAAGCCCGTCAACAACGAGTAGTTCTCACCCTGGTATCTCCAGGCGACAGGATGGCATAACGATGTTTCTGCGCCCGCGGGCAGAGTCACTTCAGGACGGCTGAAGTACAGCCAGCCCATCCACAGCAGAGCAAAGGCGACGACCATGGTTCTGATGACAACGTACCGTTTTAAGGTCATGAAAGTCATGATATTGAGTACCCTCCTTTCACATTGTGGGGTCTCTTGTCCCAGGGCCTGATCCCGCTTCCCTTGCTGACCTGTTCGTTAAAGGAATCGAGCGCGGCTTTCGATTGCCCGTCCTGCGTTTGTATGTAGTGCACAGCGAGCTCGAAATCCTTTGTCCCGGTCCTTGATTCCCACGCCAGGTCAGCGAGAAGCTTGTACAGCAGGACCTTCAGCTGATCGAATTGCTTAGAAGGCCCAGATTCCCCCACGCCGACTCTAGGGTCCCTTCGGACGCAGTCAGACAAGAAAACGTCCGATGTCTTTTTCGCTGCGTCCTCGAGGGACTCCGAGACTTTAGGCATCGCTCTGTTCACTATGTCGTCAATGTGGTTCATATCGATCTTCAACTTATCCGCCTTGCCGATCTCCGACGACGAAAGCGTTTTCATTGACATGTCCACCCTCTTGTGGTTGGCCTCCATCACCTCATAGTTGTCAATAAGAGTCTGTTGGATTTTCTCTTCCGCGAGCTTCACACGATTCGCTATGGCTTCGAAGGCGCTCTTAAACGCCTTCATCGCCGAGTCGTAGTCTTCCGGGGCCTCCTCCTTGACATCCTTACTAGCTACCTTTTTCATGCCCTTGAGACCGAGTTTGACGGCAGTCGACCCATGTTTTAACAAACCTGTTGGCTCGACGAAGGCGTCAAAAGCTTCCACCGCTTCGTTAGCAATATTGAGTGCAAATTCCAGCTTTCGATAGCTTCTATTCGCAACCCCTCTAAACATCGCGGTGGACTTCTCGATAGCATTTAACACGATAGATCGTGCGCTCTCGAACATTTTCTGTTCAGCCGCCAAGCTCGCTCCCCAGTACGCGACTCCTTCCTGTATGCCTTGAACAGCGCCCTGCAGTGGGTCGATAAAGTCCAAACCGAAAGACATGACCGTAGCCCCGCTCATATCATTGATCTTTTGATTCACTCTGTCTAAGGCCTTGTGCAGGACCCCCGCCCCAACGGGTGCTCCGGCCTGCATGTTGACGTCGGCCGCCAGAATCCCAACAACGCCAAAAGCCTTCGCTTTCTCGGTGTTTATGCGTTGTGGATCGGGGAGATCGAGCCAAGGCTCCACGACTTCGTCAATGGCGCCCCTGATTTCATTGAACTTGTGAACGTACTCCATGGTGCTGTCACCGTTAGTGCGTCCGCCTCCTTCGCCGTCATCGCCCGGACGAGTGATCCTCTGCGAATCGGAGGGTGCAGCAGCCTGCCCCTGAGGGACGAGAGTGCTGACCATATAGTAGTCGTCGTGGACCTCGTAGTCAGTTAAGGCGGAATCACACGACGACCGCATGTATGCGTCGATCGCAGCTTTCTTGAGTCTGCCCACAAGCATAGGGGCGTCAGAGTATGCAGTCATTGCTCCTCGCTTCGTTCAAATTATACGTAGATTAATTTGAGACACGACAGACAGTGCGTCGTACAGTCGTTCATAAATGATCACGGCGACAAAGCCCGCGGCAAAAGACCGCTGGAAGCGCACATCCGGAGCGCCGGAGCATCCGAAAACCGCAATCCGCCTTTTTTCAGAACTGCGTTGGGCCCTATACACCGCCATCGCTGGACGTCAGCTGCGATCGCGTGACGATGCAGCTTGCGCGTGACGATTTAGTTTGTACCGATTGTCAATCGACAACCTTTTGGTTGTCGATTGACAGACTATCACCGCACCCATATGGACGCAAGCAACTTCGTAGAATGCAATTATGTGCACTCTCATAGCTCGATTTCTCATACACATACCCGTACGCAACAGGAGGAGAACGCCGTCAAAGGCCGCCTTCCGGCGCGGACAACCTATCGACGAAGGCCTATTCTCCGCTGTATCCCGCGACGCCGATGAGCGAGAACTCGGCGACGAGCACCGCGGGCCCCGTCAAGAATGCGCGACCCCCCTCGATGCGCACGGTCAGCGGACCGCCCGGGGAGCGCAGCTGCACTTCGCCCTCGCGTTTTCCCCGTGAGAGAAGCACGGCCAAAGCTGCGGCGCAGGTTCCCGTGCCGCAGGCGAGGGTCTCCCCCACTCCGCGCTCGAGCACGCGCATGAGCGCCGGATTCGACGGACTCGCTGGTTGGCCGGCAAGGCCTTGATCGGCGCGATTGTCCTGGCCTCCGGGAGAGGTTTGATCGGCGAGACCGACTTGGCCTCCGAAACTGACTCGATCGCCGAGGCTGAGTTGGTCGCCGGGTTCGGCGACCACGAGCTCAAGGTTCGTCCCCTCGGGCGGTACCGGCTCGTACCGCGGAGCCTCGGCCAATCGCGCCGCCTCGAGCTCCTTCGCGCTGTCGAGGAGCACAACGGTGTGCGGATTGGGCATCGTCACGCTCAACGCAGGCCGCTTGCCCACCCCGGGGACCGTCACTTGCGTGTCGTCTCGGGCGTCGCCGCGCGGCAGACCGTATTCGCCCATGTCGATCGTGTAGACGGCGCCGTCGAAAGAAACCGTCTTGACGCCGCCGCGGGTTGCGACGTCCACGGACCGGCCTGCCTTGAGGTCGATCACACCTTGGACCCGCAGGTAGTGCACGAACACTCTCAGGCCGTTGCCGCACATTTGCGCGATGGAGCCGTCGGCGTTGCGGTAGTCCATGAACCATTCCGCTTCGGGAAAGTCCCGGGCGACGTCGGCCGCCTCGGGAACCGAGGCGGTGCGCACAACGCGTATGAGCCCGTCCGCGCCGATGCCGAAATGGCGGTCGCATACCGAAGCGACGGCCTCGGCCGGCAGATCGAGCGTGCCTGCGAAGTCAGGCACAAGAATGAAGTCGTTGCCGGTGCCGTGTGCCTTCGTGAGGGTCCTGCCCTCGAGCTGCGGAATGATCACGGATACACTCTACCCACTCTGGCTTCCGACTTGTCGGCAGGGACGTCGCCTTGGACGCGGCCGAAGCCGTTCCGCCCTTTGGCGCACGCGGCTTGAGACCGGCGTCCGAGGCGTCTCGCCCTCGCGGAAAAACCTTCGCCATCGACGGCCTGCGACGCCCGCTGCCTCGTCAATCCGGCCCTCGCGGGCAAAGCCGCCCGCCCCTTGCGCAAACCCGTCACATCGCCTCCAGGGCGCGCAAGATTTCGCCGACCGCACGAGGAACGTCGCCGCCGCTCAAATCGAGCCATTCGATTCGCGGGTCGGCCCTGAACCATTTTGTTTGCTTCTTTGCGAGCCGCCGCGTAGCCAGACACATCGATTCGACGGCCTCCTCGATTCGCATCCGACCCTCGATGACGGCCATCGCCTCGGCGTATCCGGTCGCCTTTCCGGCGGTGGGAGAATCGGCCAGCCCGCGGCCCATGAGCTCGCGCGTCTCTTCGACGAGCCCCGAGGCCATCATCTCCTTGGCCCTGCGGTCGATCGCCGCGTTGAGCACGTCGGAGCCGCGGAACGCCCCGAAGAGGCGAACGTTCGGATAGTGGGCGGTGTGCCGGGGAAAGCGCGGAGTGTAGGGCCTGCCCGTCACCCGGATCGCCTCAAGCGCCCGCACCAGACGGCGGGTGTTAGCCAAATCCATGGCCTCGTACGCCTGTGGGTCCTTGCGGGCAAGCTCCTCGAGCAACGGCCCCGGGCCCTCCTTCTCCAGCAGCGACTCGAGCTCGGCGCGAATGCGGCGATCTCGCCCCGGAAAGTCGAGCCGGTCAAGCAGCCCCGAAACGTACAGGCCCGAGCCTCCCACCGCCACGGGGGTCTTTCCCGCGGCGAGGATTGCGTCGACGTCGGCCCGAGCGCTGCGCTGGTATGCGGCGACGCTCGCCTCGTCGAGGACGTCAAGCACGTCGATTTGGCGATGGACGATTCCGCGCCGCTCAGCCGGGGGAATTTTCGCAGTCCCCACATCCATGCCCCGATACAGCTGCATGGCGTCGGCGGAGACGATCTCAACCGAGTCTGCTCCACCGAGGGCTTCGGCAAGCTCGAGCGAGAGGGCCGTTTTTCCCGACGCCGTCGGCCCGACAATGCCGATCACCGCCACGGTGGATTCCTTTCAGACTCTTCTCAGGGCGCGGAACGCCTGCGAATCGTCGGCATTCCGAGGGAAACGGGGGCGCGGCCCTCGGCCTCGGCGGTCAGCTGCTCCGTGCGCCGCCGGTGTGCGGCCCACGCCTCGCCCGCCCGAGTTCTGCGAACCTCGAAAAGCCCCCCGGCGAGCGCCGAATCCGCAACGAGGTGGTGCGGGGCGCCGTGAGTGACGACGGCGCGAACCATGTCCCCCGGACGAGGTCGGTCCCCCGCGTCGATTCCCGCGGGAAGGGCGACGTGGACCAGGCGGTTGTCCGCCGCCCTGCCGCTGACACGCTCGGTTTCGGCGTCCTTGCGCCCCTCTCCTTCGGAGATGAGCACTTCGACGGCCGAGCCTTCCTTCGCTTTGTTCTCCTCCGTCGAGATACGCTCTTGAAGGGCGACAAGTCGGCGATATCTGTCGGAGACGACCTCGGGGTCGACCTGGTTGTCCATGTCCGCCGCCGGAGTCCCCGGGCGCGGCGAATAGATGAAAGTGTACGCGGAGGCGAAGCGCGAACGTTCGACCACGTCAAGGGTTGCCTCGAAGTCCTCGTCCGTTTCGCCCGGAAACCCGACGATGATGTCGGTTGTGATGGCCGCCTCGGGCATTCTCGCGCGAACCCGGTCCAGGATGCCGAGGAAACGCGAGGAGCGGTAGGAGCGGCGCATGGCGCGAAGCACCCGGTCCGAACCCGATTGGAGCGGCATGTGCAAGGAGGGCATAACCGAGGGCGTCTCCGCCATCGCCGCGATGACCTCGTCGGAAAAGGCGGCCGGGTGCGGCGAGGTGAAGCGCACGCGCTCCAATCCCTCAATCTCGCCGCAGGCTCGCAGCAGCTTGGCAAAAGCCTGCCTGTCGCCGAAGCCCACGCCGTACGAATTGACGTTCTGGCCCAGAAGAGTCACCTCGATGGCACCCTCGGAGACGACCGCTTCGACTTCAGCGAGGACCTCCCCGGGCCTTCGGTCGCGTTCCTTGCCTCGGAGATGCGGCACGATGCAGAACGTGCAGGTGTTGTTGCACCCGACGGAGATCGACACCCAAGCCGCAAATGCACTCTCGCGGCGGGTGGGAAGCGTCGACGGGAACACCTTGAGCGATTCCTCGATCTCGACCGCGGCCTCGGCGTTGTGCCGCGCGCGCTCGAGGAGGGCGGGAAGGACGTCGAGATTATGGGTGCCGAGCACGGCGTCGACCCACGGCGCCTTCTCAATGATCCCGCCGCGCATCTGCTGCGCCAAGCAGCCGCCGACGGCGATCTGCATGCCCGGCCTCTCGCGTTTGACCGCCGCCAGTTGGCCGAGATTGCCGAAAAGGCGGGTCGCCGCGTTTTCCCTCACGCTGCAAGTGTTGACGACGACGACGTCCGCGCCTTGGTCCCCCGCCTCCGTCGCCCGCGCGGCCTTTTCGGGCACGACGGCGACGGGGACATAGCCGGCGTTCTCAAGGAGGCCGGCCAAACGCTCGGAGTCGTGCACATTCATTTGGCATCCGAGCGTGCGAATTGCATACGTAAGCGGGAGTTCTACAGCTGACATCGCGAGTAAGTCTAGTCCACTTTCAATCCGTCCAGCTCGCTGCGGAATCTTCGGCCCCCAACAGCTCGTTGGCCTGCCGCAAAGCGGTCGAGCAGACGTCGTGGGAAAAACCGCGCCGCGTCAAGGCGGCGTAAACTCGCTGCTGGAGGCTTGCGCGGTCCCCGCTTCCCCGTTCGAGGCGCTTGAGAGCAAGACGGGTCGCCGTGCCCAGTTCTTCGGCGTCGTCGATCACTCCGACCGCGGCCTCGACGATGTCCGCGTCGATGCCCTTTCGCCGAAGCTCCTCGGCGATGACGCGGCGCGACGTCCCCGCTCCCGCCAACCGAGTCTGCACGAGCGCGTCGGCGAAATGGGCGTCGTCGATCAGCCCGAGCTCGGTGTAGCGATCGAGGACCTCACTGCGCACGTCGTCAGGAACGCCCCGCTTGGCCATCGCCTCGTCGAGCTGGCGGCGGGAGCGGTCCATCATCGACAGCTGCCGAACGACGATCGCGCGTCCCTTTTCGAGCCATTCCGACCGGCTCAGCTCCATGACGTCAGACCTCATCTGCCGCATTCTGCACGTCCTTTCCCTCGTCTGGCTCGGTCGCGATCCCCATCTTCACGAGGATCTTGCCTTCGATCTCATCGGCGATCTCGGGGTTGTCCCGAAGGAAGTGCCGCGCTTTCTCTTTGCCCTGGCCGAGCTGATCGCCGTCGTAGGTGTACCAGGCCCCCGACTTGCGGACGATGCCGCCGTCGACGCCCATGTCGATGATGCATCCCTCGCGGGAGATTCCCTGACCGTACATGATGTCGAATTCCGCCTGTTTGAAGGGAGGGGCCATCTTGTTCTTGACGACCTTGACCCGAGTGCGATTGCCCACCGGCTCGGAGCCCTCCTTGAGGGTTTCGATCCTGCGCACATCCAGGCGCACAGAGGCGTAGAACTTGAGGGCCTTGCCGCCCGTCGTCGTCTCGGGATTTCCGAAGAAAACGCCGATCTTCTCTCGCAGCTGGTTGATGAAAATGGCGGTGGTGCCGGAAGCCGACAGAGCGCCCGTGATCTTGCGAAGCGCCTGGCTCATGAGGCGAGCTTGGAGGCCGACGTGCGAATCGCCCATTTCGCCTTCGATTTCCGCCTTGGGCACAAGCGCGGCCACGGAATCGACGACGATGATGTCCAACGCGCCGGAGCGGATGAGCATGTCGGCGATCTCGAGGGCCTGCTCGCCGGTGTCCGGCTGGGAAACGATGAGGGCGTCGGTGTCGACGCCGAGTTTCTTTGCGTACTCGGGGTCCAAGGCGTGCTCCGCGTCGATGAATGCCGCGATGCCGCCGTTTTTCTGGGCATTCGCCACGGCGTGAAGGGCAACCGTCGTTTTGCCCGAAGACTCCGGGCCGTAGACTTCGATGACCCTTCCCCGCGGAAGGCCTCCCACGCCCAATGCGACGTCAAGCGACGTGGCCCCTGTGGGAATCACTTGAATCTTCGTCTGAACGTGGTCGCCCAGACGCATGACCGATCCTTTGCCGAACTGCCGGTCAATCTGCGACAGGGCCACATCCAGGGCCTTGGCGCGGTCCTCGCTTTTAGCTGCCATCTTCATTCCTTTGTGTCGAGTGGGTGGACAGAGCAGGTCTTCGTCGCGGCCATCCCTCGCCGAGCGGCCGTCTGGGACTACGCTATGTCCGACCTCCGACACAAAAGCGGCCTACTTTCCAAACCTGTTGATAAGTAGGCCGCCCGCGCAGCCCGTGCACCACAGTACACCGCACACGCGTTCGAGTCATATTTATTGCAGCGTGTCGAAAACGCCGCTTGAGAAAGAAACTCCGCACCCTTCCGCGGCATCGGGCAGGCGCAGCATAACCTACATTGCGAAAGAGAGCGGGGAAGGCTAGGGCAAACGCTCCCGGTCGTCGGACCCAATGCGATGGAGAAACCTGTAGCTCTCAGGCAAGTCCATCGCCTGGCACACCGCATTCCAAACGGCTTGCGGGGCTTGGCCTTCCCTCAACGCCTCGGCGGGACTCGCGCCGCCAAGCTCGCTCAGAAAAAGGTCCTGGGCAAGACTGCGGCCTCTTCCTCGGGGAAAGGCCCATTCAAGATTCGCCCAGAACTCAGATTCGCGCACTCTCGAGCTCTGAACGGACGAGCGATTCGGGGACCGAGTCGGGAACGCGCATCCGCGGAGGCACGCGGCCTTCGGCAAAATCGACGCGGTCGGCGACGAGGCGCAAGACATGGCTCAGAGGCACGTTGAGCGCCTTGCAAATGGACGACAGCAGCTCCGACGAAGCCTCTTTCTGCCCGCGCTCGACCTCCGACAGGTAACCGAGCGAGACCCTCGCATCAGAGGAGACTTCACGCAACGTCCGACCCTGGCGCTGCCTGTATTCACGTAGCACCTCGCCGAGTTCGCGACGCAAAAGCGCCTGCTCCGCAGGCACAGGGCGATTGGCGACTCGGGGCGCGCTCTCAAACTTCCGGTTGACGCCGGTACGTAGCTCCATGGTCATCACCTTCTTCAACGCGGTCGGTCACAAATTTGTTCCCGCCTGGTTTTCGGAAAAGCGAGCTTCACCGTTCCTGACTGTATTTTTACCAACCGATTCTGAGCATTACCTGGGAGTCATGCAAAGAAGCTCTGCCAGAAGGTCCACGGCCGCTTTGACGGACTGGGCTCGGACGTCCGACCGGCCGCCGGAGAAACGGCAAAGACGCGCGCGCTCCCCCAGCTTTCCCGCGCATGCGACCCACACGGTTCCGGCCGCATGCCCGTCTGCCGGGCCCGGCCCGGCGACGCCGGTGGTGGCAAGGGCGACGTCGGCCCCCAGAAGCCCGCAGGCGCCGCGCGCCATATCGAGGGCGACACGCTCTTCCACAGGCCCCTTCGTTCGAAGCAATTCGCCATCGACTCCCAGAATCGAGGCTTTGAGATCCACTGCGTATGCGGTGACGGAGCCCCGAAGCACTGCGGAGGCGCCCGGAATCTCGACGAAAGCCGAGCACAGCGCTCCGCCGGTGAGAGATTCGGCGCAGGCGAGAGTCATCGACCGCTCGGCCATCTCGGCGATTGCGCCGCGAACGCCCTCGAGCGTTGCGGCGGAAAACTCAGCCGGCGCCGCGCCGCAAGCCTCAGCCGGGGCTGCGGCGCGATCCTCGTCGGTGACTTCGCAGCCAGACCTATCGCGCATTTCACGCCGCCGCTCGGCCTCACTCACCGCGCGCGATCTTTCTGGCCTCGGCGACGTACTCGACGGCCGAGGCCACCGAGTAGTAAAGCGCCACGCCGATCATCGCGTAGCTGGTCCACAGCAATCCCTTCGCGAGAGCCCCGGGGAGGAAAGAGGCCCAGGGAATGAGCAGGCCCGCGATCCCCATGGACTGGAAGAACATCTTGATCTTCCCCCCGCGCCCGGCCGCCATGACCTTCTTTTTGACGACCGTCATGCGCATGGCGGTGATGAGCAGCTCCCGCCCGATCATGATCACTGTGATCCACCAGTAAAGGCGCCCGTGCCACGACAGAAGTATGAGCGCACTGGAAATCAAGGCCTTGTCCGCGATGGAGTCGGCTATCTTCCCGAAGTCGGTCACCAAATTTCGGCTGCGCGCCAGGTATCCGTCGGCTTTGTCCGTGAAGGCGGCCGCGGCGAACACTGCCCAGGCGCACGCCGACCTCACAGGGGCGTCGTCCAAATAGACGACGACGAACACCGGCACGAGCGCCAGCCTGATAACGGTCAGAACGTTGGCGATGTTGAGCAGCGGCGCTTTTGCCGCGTCCTCGCCGTGGCTATTACTCACGCAAGCAAGGATACCCGGGCGCTCGCCGCCGCGGGTATCCGATTGACGGTTTGGGCGCCGATGCAGGCCGATGCCGCCCTGCGCCTGCTTTCACTCCGGCTAACCATGGTTCTCCATGGGTATAGGTTCCCTTAACCGGAATCCCTTTCCGATGCGGCGAAGCGACCACGATAGGATTTCTTTAAAAGGAAACTCTATGACTTCACGCATGCAGAATTTTTTGGGCCGGAAGTTCGTCGGCCTCAGTTTGGCGACGGCCGCCGCGACCGCCGCGGCCCTCGTCTTCGTGCCGGGATACGGGGCCTCCGGGGGCCCGAACGCCAATCCGTCCGCCTCTTCCCCGGGGCGCCCGGCGCCTTCGGGCTCGGCCGACGGTTCGACGTCGACGAAGCCCACGGGGGCTCAGAAACCTCAATCGGCCACTCGCTTTACGATTGCCTCCGGCGGGGACATCCTCCTGCACCTGTCGGTCAACCATCACGCGAAGACGGCGGAGGGCTACGACTACACGAAGCTGCTCAAGGCAATCCAGCCGTGGATCGAAGGATCTGACCTGTCCCTGTGCGCCCTGGAGGTTCCGATCGTCCCGCCGGGCGAAAAGCCGTCCAACTACCCCGCCTTCGGATCGCCGCCGCAAATCGCCGACTCGCTCAAGGCCATGGGGTGGGACGGCTGCGCGCTCGCCACCAACCATTCGATGGACCGCGGATTCAAAGGAGTTTCGTCGACAATCGACAACTTCGAGCGGGTCGGCCTCGGCCACGCCGGCACCGCGCGGACGCGGGACGAGTCCTCCAAGATCCAGTACTACACGATGCGCTCCGGCGGGCGCGACGTCATCGTCGCCCATCTTTCGGCGACCACCTTGACGAACGGAATTCCTTTTCCCAAAGGGAAGGAATGGTCGTGGAACGTCGTCGGCGATCAGGGGCGCAGGGCCGTCAAGGATCTTGTTGCGGACGCAAAACGCGCGCGAAAGGCCGGGGCGTCGATCGTCGTCGTTTCCATGCATTGGGGCGCCGAGTACGTCACGCAGCCGATCGCCGAACAGAAGAAGATCGGCCGGGAGCTGGCAGATTCCGGGGAGATCGACCTCGTCTTCGGCAACCATTCGCACGTGGCCGAACCTGTGACCACCCTCAAGGGCGGACCGGACGGCCGCGGGATGCCGGTCGTGTGGTCGATGGGCAACACCATTTCAGGCCAGCTCGTCGAGAACCACGGCTACGGCGTGGTGACGGGGCTGATGACGACGGCGACGGTCGAGGTCCCGGCGAAAGGAAAGCCCCGCGTCACGCGCCTCGAATGGACCACTCTGGCCCAGGATCAGCGGACATTCAGGGTTTTCCCCCTGGCCGAGCTCAAGAAGGGCGCGCGGCCGCAGGGCATGACCCTCAGCCGGGCGGAGATTGAGGCGCGAGAGAAGTCCGTCTACCCCGTCATGGCGACGGGCAGCCAGAGCGAACGCACAGAGGCGCCGAAGCCTCAGGGGCGGCTGGTCGGCAACGAGAGAAAGTGACCGGGTGCGCCGTCTCGGCGGCGCACCCGATCCTTTTCGCCCTCGCGCTGACGGCGAGGCGGCGCCCAACGCCTTCCGGCTGTGCTGGCTTCCCGCCGCTTTCTCACCTTCCCGTCAGCTGCCAGGCGTCCTCTCCGTCTTCCCCGTAGGGGTCGTCTTCGTCGTCGTGCCAGTTCTGGGCCTCGGAGACGCCGTGCCCCTCGAGAACCGGGTCGGGCTGCCCTCCTTCGACGGCGTCCGCCCGCTCGGCGGGGGCGTCGTCGTCGAAGATGCTCTGCCGCTCGCCGCGCAGCATCGCGAGCGCATTGTCGAGGTACTCAGGCGAAACGAGGACGTCGCGGGCCTTCGACCCTTCGGACGGGCCGACGATTTCGTACTGCTCGAGGAGGTCCATCATGCGCCCGGCCTTGGCGAACCCAATGCGCAGCTTGCGTTGGAGCATGGAGGTCGAACCGAACTGGCTCGTGACCACGAGGTCGGCCGCCTGGAGAAGGATCTCCAAGTCCTCGCCGATCTCCTCCCGCTGCTTCTTGGCTTCCTGGACCTCTTCGAAGTCGTCGCGGTAGCGCGGCGAGAGCTGGGCCTTGACGTGGTCGACGACCCGCTCGATCTCTTCTTCGTCCACCCACGCGCCCTGGAGGCGGATGGGCTTCGATGCGCCCGCCGGCATAAAGAGCGCGTCGCCCTGGCCGATGAGCTTTTCCGCCCCCGACTGATCGAGGATCGTCCGGGAGTCCGCGAGCGCCGAGGTCATGAATGCCAGGCGCGAGGGGATGTTTGCCTTGATGAGGCCGGTGACGACGTCCACCGAAGGGCGCTGCGTGGCGAGCACGAGGTGGATTCCGGCGGCGCGCGCCAGCTGCGTGATGCGCTGGATCGAGGCTTCGACGTCGCGCGGGGCGACCATCATGAGGTCGGCGAGCTCG
>NZ_DBHHEV010000064.1:0-15038 GCF_057238965.1 Peptidiphaga sp. | reverse complement strand
ATGCTCTTTCTCAAGGGACGAAGGTTCAAAGCCAACGTCTCCAAGAGCTGCAGTTCGCGGAGTCGGCGGCGGGGTCGGCATCCCGTTTGCGAACGCCTTCCGCCGGCCTTCTCACACCCCGCGGCTGGCCAGAAGCGAGGTCACCCGCGCGGTGCGCTCGGCTGCGGCCTCAGGGCTGTAGCGGCCGAGGGCGACGTCGTCGGTTATCTTCCCGTCCACAAGCACAAGGACCCTGTCCGCCCGCACCGCGACCCTCGGGTCGTGCGTGACGAGAACGACCGTCGTGCCCCGAGCGCGGATCTCCCCCATGATGTCGAGCACCTGCGCCGCCGAGGCGGAGTTGAGCGCGCCGGTCGGCTCGTCGCCGATGACGATCTCGGGGTCGTTGATGAGGGCGCGGCAGATGCTCGCCCGCTGGAGCTGGCCGCCCGAGACCTCGGCGACGTCGCTCGATTCGAGCTCCGATATCCCCATGCTCGCCATCAGCCCGCGAGCGCGGGCCACGATCTCTTCGCGGGGTTTGTCCCCGGCCAGGAATCCCGGCAGCGCGATGTTGTCGAGCAGGCAGAGCGTGCGAAGGAGGTGCGGGTTTTGGAAGACGAATCCGAGGCGGCGCAGGCGCAGCGCCGCAAGGTCCTTCTCCTTCATCCCGGTCAGTTCTTCGCCGTCAGCCTTGACGGTCCCGCCAGTGGGGCGGTCGAGGCCGGAGAGTATGTGAAGAAAGGTCGTCTTTCCCGAGCCCGAGGGGCCCATGATCGCGACGAACGACCCCGCCTCTATCGCCACGTTCAGCCCGTGGAGCACGCGCGAGTCATAGTCCTTCGTTATGTCAATGGCTTCCAAGATCGGCATCGCCGTCTCCTTTCGCAAGTCTTTTGCGTGATTGTTCACTATCTGTTTTGTCGAGTCGTTCGAATTGGTTGAGTTGCTCGAGCTTGCTCGGCCGTTCGAGCGTGATTGGGCGGTCATTCGGCGTCCTCCATTTCTGCGGTCCGCATGCGGCGCAGGGCCAAGAGAACCGCGCCGGCCACCGTCAGGGCGAGAACGCCGGGAAGGGCGATCCATACGAGCCACGGATTCACCACGAGGCTCAGGTTCGGAGCGCCAAGCATCCCGAGAACCGCGCCGACGGCCGCCTCGCCGAGCGTGAGCACCGCCAGCGCCCCCACGGCGATTCCCATGACGAGCACGGCACCGAAGCGAATGAGATACTGGCCGCGCAGGCCGCGCCTGCTCGCGCCGATCGCCAGCTGGGCGGCGATTTGAGGCGTCTCACGTTTGACGACGAGCACGGCGAAGAGCGCCGAGACGAGGAAGGCGAGGACGGCCGAGACGATCCCCGCGAATACGCACACCGTGCGCATCTGCGAGATGGTGGCGCCCAGCGTTTGCGAGATGTATTCCTGAAGCTGCACGACGGTGACCCCGGGAAGCTTTGCCCGCAGGCCCGCCACGGCCTCGGCGGGATCGGCGCTTTCCTTAAAGTCGGCGTAGATCACCTGCTGGGCAGGCTCGCTCGTGTCGCCCGCGACGGTCTCCATCGGCGTTTTGGCCGTTTTGCCGCCGTTGGTGATGTCCTGATAAACGCCGGTCACCCGCAATTTCCGCGAGTCGGCGCTCTGCCCGGACACAGGGGACGAAGGCCCATCGCCCGTCCCTCCCCGGGGAACCGTGAGCGTCACGGCGTCTCCGACGTCGGCCCCGGACTCTTTGGCCTGCCCCGAGGAAAGGGCGATCTCGTTCGCGGCGACGGGCGCCTTCCCTCTCAAGTAGCTCACCGGGAACGTCGTGTGGTCGCCGCTTTCGACCAGCGCCACGGTTCCCTTTCTGCCGGCTGCGGCCATGTCGTACCTATGGACGGTCATCTTGACGGCCCGAGAGACGCCGGGGTCGGCCTTGACCCGCGCGAAGGCCTGGTCGAGGCCGCCGACGCCGCTCTGAGAGGAATCGATCTTCTTCACGTCCATGCGCACGTCGGCGCCGCCGATTCCCAGGTATGTGGAAAAGCCGGGGTTGTCCATCGTGGTGACGACGCACACCGGCATGACCATGACGATCGTGCACACGCTGAGCACGCCGAACAAAAGCGCATAGGCGGGCCGGAAGGCCTCGCGCACGCCCATCCACAGGCACACCGGGACGCGCTTGAAGGACGTCAGCTTGAGGCGGTGGCGCTTGGGGCGGATCTTCCCGCTGACGCCGGTGCGCAGCGCCTGAACGGCCGAAAGCTTGTCGATGCGGCGCAGAATCAGGCGGCAGAAACCGACCATCAGGAGCCCGAGCGCAATCGCCGCGGCGAGCGGGACGGCGACGTCCCACGCCCCTGCGGCGGGCTCTCCGAGGTAGAGAAGCACGGCCTTGTCGAGGGGCGCCGCCAGCGGGAAGGACAGGAGGCAGCCGACCGCCGTCCCCAGCGCCGTCAACGCGAAGTACTTGACCATGTAAAGGCGCTTGATCCCGCGCGGCGGCGCGCCGACCGCCTTGAGCACGCTGATCTGCGGAAGGTCGTCCTCCATCGCCGCGAGGAACGTGTACCTGAGGATGAGGGATGCGACGACAACCAGCAAAACTGCGACGAGCAGCGCCACGCCCACGATCGGAACCGTCGTCACGCCGTTCATCAGCTTGAGGATGGACGTGTCGATCGTGATTCCCTTGCTCGAAAGCCCGCTCGCCTCGAAATCGGAGATGAAAGACGAGGTCGGGGCCCCGGAGGCCAAACGGAATTCCATGAGGTACTCGGGTTCCAAATGCTTGTCGAATTCGGCGAAGTCGCTGGAATGGACGACGAAGCGCTTGGACGTGACCAACGAGGGATTCATCTGCGGGTCGCGGACGAAATCGACCACCTTGAGCTCGCGGCTCTGCGAGCCGTTTTGGACGCGGACGACGTCGCCGACCTTGGCCATGCCCTCGGCCTTGTAATGGACGGGAAGCGCTATCTCCCCCGGCCCCGGGCGCACCGGCTTTCCATTCTGGCCAAGCAAAAGGTCGAAGCGTTCGGGGGCGGTGACGAATGCCGGCTCCAGCACCGAATCGGCCTGGCTCTTGCCCGCGATCGTCAGCTGCCGCACGGGCACGGGCAGGGAGCGCATGAGCTGGTAGTCCTTGACGTCCGAGCGCCCGCCGACCCATTTTGCAACGCCTTTCGCGTCGGGCGTCCCGGCGTACATGTGCACGACATCGGGCGGCGCAGCATCCCTCCACAGGGAGTTGACCGCGGAGCCGGCGCGTATTCCGAGTGCCGCGCTCATGGCGACGAGGGCGACGGCCAGGGACATCAAAACCGTCAGGGCGACAGATTGCGCGACGCTGCGGCGCAGGTCTGCGCGAAGCATGCGGAGCAGCATTAGAAATCCCCCGCATTTCCATTCGATCCGGGTTCTCCGATTCGTCCGGGGCTTCCGGTCAGAACGGGCCCTCCCGTTCGTCCAAGGCCCTTGGTTTCCCCAAGCCTTCCGGTTGACCCGGGGCGTCCGGACGGTTTGAGCGCGGCCTGCGCCGGTGCCGCCGGGCTTTCATTCGGCGAGCCGTCGGCCTTCGAACCGTCTCCCTGTGCGGAGGAATCCTCGGTTCCTCTGACTATGTCCGCACGCTTGGCGTGCACGGCGGCGGCGACGCCGACGAGGGCGATCCCCATGGCCGTCACCAGCAGAGCGGTTCCGCGCCCCTGCCCGGTTCCGAACGCCGTTCCGACCGATCCCGCCAGCGGCCCGTCGGCGCGCAGCAGGGGTTCGAAGACCTTGTCAGCGAGCGGACCGGCGAGGACGAAAGCCGCGACGTATCCGAGTTGGGAGACCATGCCGATCGTCCCCCACGCCCGAGCCTGTTGCTCGTTGGGGATGGACGAGCGGATGATCACCTCGGCCCCCGCATTGCACAGGGCGAGCGAGGCGAAAAGGGCGAAGCCGGCAGCTGCGGCCCACCACGCGACGGGGCGAATCGGCAAAAGCGTCATGGCTGCGCCCGCGCCGAGCATGCCTGCGGCAAGCAGGGCCGCCGGCCGCGCGTTTTTCGCCATGCCGACGACCGCGGCGCCAGCGAACATTCCCACGGAGGCGATCGTTTCGACGGTGCCCTCCGTTCTCGTCCCCACGTACGGCAGGAGAATCGGCTTGAGCAGGGTTTGAAGGAAGCCGATGACGAAGACCGCCATCGTCATGAGGCCGAGCACGATGCGCACGTTTCTCCGCGAAGCCACCGCGCGCCAGCCGGCTATGAGCTGGGCTGCGAACCCCTCTTCCTTCGCTCCCTCGCCCATGTTCCCGGCGGCTTTGCGGACGATGAGGCTGCAGACGACCGTGACCAGGCAGGTGCTCGCATCGACAAGGAGCAGCGCCCGAAGCCCGACGGCGGGAAGCAGGAATCCGGCCAGCAACGGCGAGATGAGGTACTTCGACGAGGCGGCGAGCTGGAGCATCCCCGACGCCCGCACATATTCGTCCGGCCCGACGAAGTCGCTGACGCTCGCGCGCAGCGCGGGCTCGGTGAGGGCCGCAAAGCACGAGGAGGCGACGATGCCGAGGCAAATGAGCTTGATGTCGGGATCGTCGGAAGAGACCGCGGCGACGACGACGAGCAGGCCGCCCACGGAGCCGCCGTCGCCGAGGATCATCATGACCCGCCGGTCGAAGCGGTCCGCCAGCACTCCCGCAATCGGAGCGAACAGGACAATCGGGGCGAAAGAGCACAGCTGGACGAGCATCACCGAGGAGGCCGTCCCGTAGGTTTGGAACATGTAGATCGCCAGGGCGAATGCGCTCAAACCCGTGCCGACGGAGTTGACGAACGCCCCCGCGAAAAGAATCGAGAAGTGCTTCATCGCTCTCGCCCCCTGCCGCTTTGCCTCTTGCCTCCTTGGCTTTCGCCGCTTTGCATCTCGCCGAGTGCGCTCAGAGCCCCCTCGGGGCAGCCGAGCAGGATTTCCGCCGCGCGCATGACCGCCTCGGCGCGTCGGCCGACCTCCGCCGCGTCGCCGCCGAATATTCCGACGTCGAGCAGGAACCCTCCTGCAGTCAGCAGAACCTCGACGGTTCCGAGGGGGTCGTCGGTGGCGAAGACCCCCTCCTCCACGCCCTCGGAGACGACGTCGGCGAGGATCGGGGTCAGCCCCTTGACCATCTCCACAATCGACAGGAGATGGAACTCAGAATTGGCCTGGGTGTGGAATTCCTCGATGAGCTCGGCGGACTGGCCCTCCACCCGAGCCGAAGTCGCAACGGCGCCGAGCTTCTCAAGGACGGACAGATCGCTTGCGGCTATCGCCCTCGCGCGTTCGACCGCCTGGGCGACCGTGCGCCTGACCAAGCCCCTGAGCACCTCCTCCTTGCCGGAAAAATGATGGTAAAGGGTTCCTTTGGCGATGCCGACCGCCTTCAAGATGTCCTCGATCGTCGTCGCCTGATACCCCTTCGTGACGAACAGGGTCTGCGCGGCGTCGAGGATCTCGTCTTTGCGCTGCGCAGCGGGCTTGCTTACCCGAACCATGTCTATTCCTCGCTTTCTGTGCGAACTTTTCTCGCTTCGATCGAAACGACCGACCGTCGGTCTAATCATAAGTCCATGGAGATTCCTTATGTCAAGCGCTCGCATGGAGAATTCACGCAAAAGCCCGCATGGGACGTCACACGGTTTGCCCAAAGGCCGGCCCCGCCGTTGCGGTACTGTGGTTCCATGGCCACGGAGAAGGACAATTCGGACAGCGAGCACGACCTCGCCTCGGCGACGAGGGCGCTCACCGCCGCCCTGAGCAATCTCACCCGCGCGGTGACGAAGGAGACGGGCAAGAACCTCTCGGGCACGCTGCGCAAGACGTCCGAGCAGCTCTCCTCGGCTGCGGCGAAGATCGAGTCGACTGCAGAAGGCATCCGCGACCGCGGCAAGCGGGGCCGGACCAAGGCCGAACGCACCCGCATGGAGATCATCGAGGCGGCGCGGCGCGTCTTCGCCAGGAAGGGATACGAAGGCGCCGCCGTGGCGGACATAGCCGCCGAAGCCGGATTCACAAAGGGCGCCCTCTACGCCAACTTCCCTTCGAAGGAGGCGCTTTTCCTCACGGTTCTGCGCGATCTTGAAAGGCAGCAGGACGAGCTCATCGATGAGTATCGGCAGGCCAACCGGATGCCCGACTTCCTTTGCGCCGGCGACTATTCCGAGACGGAGAGGGAGATCCTCCTCTTCAACATGGAGTCGTGGATCTACGCCGTCCGCCACCCCGAGGCCCGCGAGGAGCTGGGGGCGATGCTGTCCAAGTCAAAGGACGGGGTGGCCGAGCTCATCGCCCGCAGCAAGGGCAGAAGCCAGGCCACGGAGGAGGACGCCGACGCCGCCTACGCGGCCCTCTCCATCAACGTGCTTTCGAGCGTAGTGGGCACGATGCTCGGCTCCGACGAGGTGCGCGCCACCGCCGCCAGACTGTTTTCGCAGATACTCGGAAACGCGGGCGAGGCGCCCCGCGAGGGAGACGGCTCGGCTGCCGACGTCGGCAAAGCGCGCAACGGCGCCGAAGGGCCTGCGGAGGAAGCATAGCCGAAGGGCCTGCGGACGGAGCGTAACTGAGACGCCGCCTCCACAGCAGCCAAAGCACGGCCCGCCCGGCCCGCCTCAGGGCGCGCTGCAGCGCGCCGAACAATTCGCGCTCCGCCGGGCGGATCACACCCGCCAGTCGCCCAGCGCGCCTTCGAGGGCGCCGAGCGCGGCGTCGATCAGGGCGTAGCGGTCTGCCTCCGGGCAGCCGTCGCGCACCCAGGCCAGGCAGGCGCCGTCGAGGAAGCCGAAATACCCGGAAACCGCGTAGGCATGCCGCTTCCAGCCGGAGACGCCCAGCATCTGCGACAGGGCCTCGACGTAGGATTCACGCGCTCGCGCGCGAACTTCGATCGCCTCGGGCGGCTCGCGCCCGCCCAAGAGCGGCGCGGCCCATGCCTCGGGATGGGTGCGGATATGTTCGAGGTAGACCTCCAAGCCGGCGCGAACCCTGTCCCGCACGCTGACCGACGGGCCGAGCAGCTCGACCGCCTCCCTCTGAGCGCGGCCGAGCCTCTCGATCGCCTCGCCGACGACGGCGGCGTACAGCCCCGCCTTCGAGCCGAAATAGTGGAAGATCAACCCCTCGGAGGCCTCGCAGTCCTCGGCGAGCGCCGCCGTCGTCACTTCCGAGCAGGGCGCGGCGGCGAAGGCCCGGCTTGCCGCGGCGAGCATCGCCTTCCGGCGTTCCTGCGTGGACATCCGGCGGCGTCGGGGAGACTGTGCTTGCGTCACACGTCCATCGTATCGCCGTCGACGGGCACGACGACGACCTCCGCGCCCCCGGCCCGCAGCATGTCGACGTGTTCGCCCTTCGTCCGGCCGTCGACGAGAATCGTGTCGAACGCCCTCAGAGGAGCCGTTTTCTGCCAGGCCCGCCGCTCGAACTTCGTGCTGTCGACCAGGAGGACGCGGCGCGAGGACTGCCTGAGCATCGCGCGTTTGAGTTCTACGACGACGTCGACCGGATTGTATACGCCGTCGCCCCACACGGCGGCCTCGGACATGACGCACAGGTCGGCGCGAACGCCCTCGACGAACGAGGTGGCCAAGCTCCCGTAGAACGCGTCCGCCCACGGAAGGTAGCGTCCTCCGATCAGGACGAGCTCAGCCGTCTTCGACTCGGCGAGCGCCCGACCCACGACCATCGAATTCGTGACGACGGTCAGCGGGTAGACCGACTCCAGCTCCGCGACCATGGGGAGGGCCGTGGACGAATCGTCGATCATGAGGACGTCCCCGGGCGAGACGAGGCTCGCCGCCGCCCGGCTCAGGGCCGCTTTTTCGCGCGGCGACTTTGTTCTGCGAATCCCCGGGGGAAGTTCGGCCGTGGAGGAGGCCCTGGGCCGCAGAACCCCCTTCGACCGCTCGATCAGGCCCGCCCCTTCGAGGATCTGAACGTCGCGATAGACCGTCACGACGGAGACCCCCAAGTTCTCCGCGACCTCCTCGATTCGCACCTCCTCGCCGGCGAGGACCTCGTCGACGATGAGCGAACGGCGCCTGTCAGGGGCCACCCTCCCGCGCGGAGCCCCTTCGCCCGAACGGCTCCCGGAACGGCTTTCGGCTTGCCTCTCAGAACGGCTTTCGGTTTGCCTCCCGGCACGGCTTTCGGCTTCCACGTCCGCCTAGCACCTCGCTTTGCCTGTCTGATGCGCGCCTCGTCGGCTCGATGAAAACTTTTCATATTCTACGCAATTTTCAAAAAGAATTCTCAGAAACGTTGACAGACTCATCGTTCGCCGATACGTTGTAGACGTCACGCATAGGCTTCGGTCATTCGCGCTCCAAGGAGGGATGCGCGAAAAGCCGGAGCCGCACAATTCACAGCTTCGGCGCCCGCCGCGGAAACGACGTCGGCAGGCGCCGCCACACAGTTCTCAACGAGGAGAAGCCAATGAACGACGTCGTCATCGGTGTCGACGGCGGAACCACGGCCGTCAAGGCCGTCGCCTTCGACCTGAACGGGCAGATCAAAGCCTCCCATCACGAATCCGTCCCCGTTCGCTACGGCGCCAACGGCGAAAGCGAGCAGGACATGGCGCTGCTGTGGGAGGCGGTCGCCTCCTGCCTGCGCAGCGTCGCCGAGCAGGTGCGGGGATCGCGGATCGTCGGCATCGGGCTGACCGGGCAAGGCGACGGCGCCTGGCTCGTCGACGCCGACGGCGAGCCCGTGCGCCCCGCAGCCAATTGGATGGACGGCCGGGCTGCCAACCGGGTCGACGACTGGAACTTCGACGGCCGCGGCCGCGCGGTGCTCGACGTCACCGGCACAACCGTTTTCGGCGGGCTTTTCCCGGTTCTCTACGAGGAGCTTGCCGCCGCGGAGCCGGAGGCCGTCGCCCGGGCGACGAGCCATCTCAACTGCAAAGACTGGATACGTTTCAAGCTCACCGGCGTTCGCGCCACGGATTTCACCGAAGCGTCCCGAACCTTCCTCGACGTCGCCACGACCTCGGGGTACAACGAACCGCTGGCAGAAAAACTCGGCCTGAGCGAGGCGCTCAAACTCCTTCCGGAGATCCGGCATCCGGCGGGCGAAGCGTCGCCCGTCACGGAAGAGGCCGCCGAGGCCACCGGGATTCCGGCGGGAACGCCCGTCGGGGTGGGGATGATCGACGTCGCCGTGACCGGAATGGGCCTGGGAAGGATCGCCGACGGCGACTCCTGGCTCATCCTCGGAACCACCGGCTTCGTCGGCACGCTCCTCCCGAGCGTCGCCGAGCGCAGATCCGAACTCTCGATGGTCCTGGCGACGGGCGAGGGAACCCAGGTCCTCGAATTCATGGCGCCTATGACCGGCACCCCCAACCTCGACTGGATCCGCTCGACCCTCGGCCTCGAAACGCAGTCGTGGAGCGAAATCGAGAAAATGGCCAGAGCGGCCGGGCCCGGCTCGCACGGGGTCGTCTACCTCCCCTATGCCTCGCCCGGCGGCGAGCGTGCGCCTTTCCTCGACACGAACGCATCCGCGTCATGGCAGGGAATGAGCCTGACGAGCACCCGCGCCGACATCCTGCGGGCGGTCTACGAAGGCGTGGTCTTCTCCCTCGCCGAATGCCTCAACGCGCTGCGCATCACGGGACCCATCGTCGTCTCGGGAGGCGGATTCCGCTCCGACCTCCTGTGCGAGATCCTCGCGGACGTCACCGCGCAGCGAGTCCTGCGACAAGACGCGCCCGAAGCGGGCGCCCGCGGGGCGGCCGTCCTCGCCCTCGTCTCAGCCGGAGCGTTCCCGGACGTGTTCTCGGCTTCCTCGGCTCTTGGCGCGACCCTCGAAACCTTCGACCCGAATCCGGACAACATCCACATCTACTCGGAGGCGCGAGTGGCATTTTACGACGCCCGCGAGGGGGCCCGGCGCTGCTGGCGCACGCTCCGAAAGCTCCGCTCGTCCGCGGGAAAGGCGGGGTCAGAGAACGCCGAGGCGGAAGAGACCGGGGCAGAGAACGTCGAGCCGGGAAAGGCTGAATCGTGAAAGTCCTCCTCGCCTCCGACGGCTTCGTGACCGACGCCGTCCTGCGCACCGCCCTCGCCCGCGCGCTTCCCGACGTCGAAACGGCCTCGATCGCCTCGACGTGGCCCGTCCCTCCCTTCCGAGACATCGGCGACGTCCATGAGGCGGCCGGCGACGAGGACGAGCTGATCAAAGCCCTCGACGGCTGCGACGTCGCCTTCTCCCACACCTTCCCCTTCACGGAGAAGGTCATCGCGGCCTCGCCCTCGCTCGAGCTCGTCACCGTCTGCCGGGGCGGCCCCGTCAACGTCAACATCGAGGCCGCCACTCGGGCCGGGGTGCTCGTCTCCTACACGCCGGGCCGCAACGCGACGGCGACGGCCGAACACACTGTGGGGATGATCCTCGCCAGCCTCAGGCAGATCCCCCAGCGCCACCGGGAGGTCGTCGACGGCCAGTGGCGCTCGGACTATTACATCTTCGACAACGTCGGCGCGGAGATCGGCTCCTCGACTGTCGGCGTCGTCGGATACGGCGCAGTGGGGCGGAGGGTGGCCGCCGTCATGGCCGCCTTCGGCGCGCGCGTGCTCGTCTACGATCCGTGGGCGGACGAGCCGGCCGAGGGGATGACCCGCGTCGATTCCCTCGGCGAGCTGCTCGCCGGCAGCGACGTCGTCACGGTCCACGCGCGCGTCACGGCCGAGAACCGCGGGATGATCGACGCCGACGCGCTCGCGCTCATGCCGGAGGGCTCCGTGCTCGTCAACTGCGCGCGCGGCGAGCTCGTCGACTACGACGCGGTGTGCGACGCCCTCGACTCCGGCCGCCTTTTCGCGGCGGGATTCGACGTGCTGCCTCAGGAGCCGCTTCCGCCGGGCCACAGGCTCCTGAGGACGCCGCGGGTCACGATCACCCCGCATCTGGCGGGCGCCTCGAAGGAGGCCGCGCGCATCGCCGCCCGAATCGGGGCCGAGGACATCGCGGCCTTCGCCGCCGGCCGCCGGCCCCTACACCTGGCCAATCCGGAGGCGCTCGAGGCCCAAGCCCGCCTGTTCCAAGCCGGCGGGGCTCCGTCCGGAACCGTCGCTGCGCCGTCCGGAACCGTCGCTGCACCGTCCGGAACCAGTGGGAAGACGCCAAAGGCCGGCGCGGCTGAGCCGGAGGCAGGCGAGGCATCGCCAAAGGCCGGCGCAGCTGCACCGGAAGCCGACCCCAAAACTGCCAAAGACAACGACCAAGCATTCGGAAAGTAGGCCACCATGCTTCTAGAGAAAGAACGCCGCGAGGTCGTCGAGACCTGCCTGTTCATGCAGAGCAACGGATTGATCGTCGGCACCGCCGGAAACGTCTCGATCCGCGTCGATGACAAGGTCGCGATCTCGCCGTCGGGCGTGCCCTACGAAACGATGACGGCCGAGGACGTGGTTGTCTTTTCGATGGACGGGGAACGCGTGGACGGGATCCTCGAGCCGTCCTCCGAGCTTCCCCTCCATCTGAGCGTCTATCGCGAAACGGCCGCAAAGGCGATCACGCACAACCACGCACCGGCCTCGACGGCTCTGGGGCTGGTGGTCGACGAGATCCCGCCGTCTCACTACTATTCGGCGATGCTCGGCGGGATCATACGGGTAGCCCCGTACGCGGAGTTCGGCACGGATGAGCTCGCGCGAAACGTGACCGACGCCCTGAAGGGCCGCAGCGGGGCGCGGATGAAGAACCACGGCGCCATCACGATCGGGCCTACCGTGAAGAAGGCGGCGGGCCTCCTTCCGATCCTGGAGTACGTCTGCGAAATCCACCTCCGGGCGATGGCGACGGGCGCCCCCATCGCGCTGCTTTCGCCCGAGCAGATGGCCGACGCCAAGGCGGCCATCGCCGACTACGGGAAGCAGCCGAACAAGAAGTGACCGGGCTGTTCTAGGCGTCTGAGGCGGACGCACCGATCCGACGCTCTGCGGCCGAGCCCCCCGCCTTCCGGGCTCGGCCGCTTTTGCGTCCGCGGCGGGTTCGCTTCCATTTGCCGTCGTCGAGGCATATACTCGATTTCGTTATTGAGCGTCACTCAACAAGGGGCTCGGCAGGGCGGTCCGTCCGTCCGAAGCCGCGATGCCGTGAAAGGAATTCGAATGTCTTTGCTCGACGACGCCATCTGGTGGCACGTCTACCCCCTCGGAGCCGCGGGCGCTCCGATCCGCGGCGATCAGGCGCGAGAGGCGGCCGATCCGGGCGAGCATCGGCTTCTGAGGCTGATCCCCTGGCTCGACTACGCGGTGGAGCTCGGATGCTCCGGCGTTCTCCTGGGCCCGATCTTCGAATCGGCCTCCCACGGCTATGACACCCTCGACCACATGGCGATCGACCGGCGCCTGGGCTCCGAGGAGGATTTCGAGGCCTTCATGGCGGCATGCCGCGAGCGCGGACTCAACGTCATGCTCGACGGCGTTTTCAACCACGTCGCGGCCACTCACCCGCGCGCCGAGGAGCTTGCGCTTCGCCAGCCCGACGGCGGCCTGGCGTGCTGGGAGGGGCACAGCGAGCTTCTCACGCTCGACCATTCCAAACCCGCCGTCGTCGATTTCGTCGCTGACATCATGCTTCACTGGCTGCGCAAGGGGATCGCCGGGTGGCGCCTCGACGTCGCCTACGCCGTGCCCCCGCGCTTCTGGGCCGAGACGATCGGCCGCGTGCGCGGCGAGTTCCCAAACGCGCTTTTCCTAGGGGAAGTGATCCACGGAGACTACGCGCAGATCGTCGCCGACGGCCGCCTGGACACGGTCACGCAGTACGAGCTGTGGAAGGCGATCTGGAGTTCGATCAAGGACGTCAACTTTTGGGAGCTGGCCTGGGCCCTCGACCGGCAGGCCGAGCTTTGCAGGGGCTTCGTTCCGCAGACCTTCGTCGGGAATCACGACGTGACCCGCATAGCCTCGCAGATTGGCGAAACGGGGGCCGCGCTGGCGGCTGCCCTGCTTTTCACCCTGCCCGGGATGCCCTCGATTTACTACGGCGACGAACGCGGCGTGCGCGGTGACAAGGGCGAGGGCGTCACGGCCGACGACGGGCTTCGTCCGGCCCTGCCCCCCGAGCCGGGCGAGGGCGACAGGCCGTGGATGTACCGCCTTTACCAGGACCTCATCGGCTTGCGGCGGCGTCACCCGTGGATCGCCCGCGGCGAGGCCGCCGTGCTGGCCAAGGACAACTCCTGGATCGAATACGAGGTGCGGCCGAGCGGCGAGGGAGGGCGCGAGGGCCAGCCGAACAGCGGCCGGGACGGCGCGGGCCACGCAAACGACAGCCACGCGAACGGCGTCCTAACAAACGGCGGCCACGCGAACGCGGGCGACGCGCTGCGGGTGCGAATCGACCTGACGCCTAGCGCCGTCGCGCGGATCACGGATGCGGCAGGCAACGAGCTGTTCGCCTGGCGCGGGCCCGAGGGCGGGCTTTCGGCCGACGCGCCCTGATCCAAAATCGCGAGCGGGAGCGGCGGCCCGAGGGGCGACGTGTCGCGACCCGAGAGAGAATACGGCAGCCCGCCTTGCCCGGTCCCGCGGGCTCGGGCAAGGCGGATGCGAACAATTTGTGCGCGAGACCCCGACTTCGGCGATCCCGCGGGCTCGGGAAAGGCGGATGCGAACAATTTGTGCGCGAGACGCCGACTTCGGCGATCCCGCGGGCTCGGGGCTCGAACCGTTGACCCGCCGCTCACCGCACAGTGAAGCCGTGCCTCTCATAGATTCTGCGCGCAGCGGCGTTCTCGCTCTCTACGCGCAGGCCGACCTCGCGGCCGCCGACCGCTGCCAGCGCGGTGCCGACGAGCGCGTCTGCGATACCCCGTCCGCGCTTGTCGGGGGCAACGAAAAGATCGACGATGAAGGTCAGATCTTCGACGTCATCCCACGGCGGATTGTCGGTCACCAGAATGGCGCCGACCGGCTCCCCGCCCTCCTCTGCGACCAGGCACGCATCGGGGACCCACGCACCGTACTCGCCGGTGCTCGTGGCTTCGACGTCGGCGACGGCCTCTTCGCACGTCCCGACCTCGCCGTCGGGATATGAACGAAAGTACAGGCGCCCAATCCTCTCGATCGATTCGGAATCTCGCGAAATCGGGCGGATGCCGACGCCTTCCGCGCGCTCCGGCGGTTCGGCGCGCAGGCGATCTTCTTCCAGCAAACCGGTGCGCCCACCGAGCCTTGCCGGGCGGAGGCAGAGTACCGCCGGGCGGACGAGGGTAAGCTGCATCGCACTCCTTTCCAAGGCGTTTGTTCTCCAGATTTTAGCCGGCAGGCCGAGGCTGCAAGCTCTAAACGGCTCCGCCTAAACAACATATCTTTTTACATTCAACCATTGACCCCTTAGGGAGCTCTGACTTAAACCCACAGTATCAATGAGGTCGCGCACGGGGACGGCAAACGTCTCTGCCTGATCGCCTTTACACGGCTAACAAGAATCCAGATCGCCGCGAGGAGAACGAGGAGCATCGCCGCGGCGGCGAGGAAGAAGTCATTGGCGGCACCGCTGTTTCTGTTTACGGGAGCTTCGGCTGCCACGCTCTTCTCAATTCCCGCGGCCGCCGCGGTCCTTTCAAACGTTCCGAGCGTATCGTCCCCCTACACGGTAAAGTTCGCGGCTCTCGTGCTGGATGGCGGGATCTCGGGAGACGTTTTCGTATTGCTCTCAAGCCCACCCCAATGCATCAGCGGTCAGGCCGCCGAGCTTTTCGTCATATTCATAACCGGCTGGGCGCTGCTGGCTTTGATTCCCTGCGCGTACGCCACGGCGACCGCCGCGCTTGCCCGCCAGACCGCCGTCGCATCCTCGATCGCGTCCGTGACAGTCAACGCGTTGGCACTTGCCTGTACGCTTCCCACTGCCTTCGTTGTGCTCTCGCGGTACGGAGCCGACGCATTCGCTGTCGCATTCCCTGTGCCCGTCTCTTTCGCGACAGCTCTGGTCGGCGCAGGCGCAGACTTGAGGAAGAAGATCAAGGCCATTTGAACGCAAACAGCGGCTGAAAGCCGATAGGCTGGGCGTGGACCTGGCGACGCACACC
>NZ_DBHHEV010000063.1:0-15123 GCF_057238965.1 Peptidiphaga sp. | reverse complement strand
GCCGAGCTTCGGCAGCGGAACGAAAGCACACAGACGAAGGGACAGAAAAGCCACGAAATAGTGCTTTCGTGCTATGAAAATTGTTCCCTCTCGTCGCGAACTGATTCGGATCGCGCAGGATTAGACACGCATCGGTTTGATGCGCCGATTTTCCGAGCCACAACACCCGCAGCCACAAGAACTGCACGATTCGGGAGGGACCGTGCTTCGTCGCACTGGCGCGGCCGCTCCGCCTTTCGGCGTCCCTCGGAATCGCCCAATGCCTTTTCGGGTTCCCGGCACCCACGCAGGTCGCCGGGCACAGACCGAGGTTGCATCCGACAGCGGCAAAGTACCGACGCAACGGGGGTCGCCGACAGCACGAGGTCCCGCCGTTAAGGCAAAGAGGCATCGGCAAGACGTCCGCCGACAAAACATCGACAAGACGGCCGCCGGAAAACATCAGCAAGACAAGCCGCCGACGGCACGAGAATCACCGGCAGCGCAGAGGATGCGCCGGCGAGACGAGGGCATTGGCAGTGCGGGGCGACCGGTGGTCCCTCGCATTGAGGCGATCCGCTGCACACGAGCCTCCTGCGGCACGCGAGCCTCCCCAGCAAGCGAGTCTCCTAGAGCACGAAGGACATCAGCGAAACGCCATCTATAGGGCAAACAGCGCGAGGCAAGCCAGGAGGACTCCTCAAGACTCACCGCGCGCCAAAAGCATTCTGAATTCTCAGGTCTCTCTCAGTGCCTTCAGAAGGGCTGGCCCAGTTCAAGGCTGGCCCAATTCAGGGCTGGCCCAGGCTCTCAAGACTCGCCGCGCGCCTGCGAAAGCCCTCAAGATTCTTGGAAGAACTCGCCGAGTTCAGAACCGATTGACCTCATGGCTGGCAAGGGTCTTAGAGCTGACTGAGTTTCAGAGCTCGCCGAGTTTCTGAGCTCGCCGAGTTTCAGAACTGGCCGAGTTTTAAAGCTCGCCAAGCCTAAAAGCGCTCTCGGAGCCGGAGCCCTCCGGGCGCTCCCTGAGAGTCCTCAGAGCTCGCCGAGCAGCCGGCCCTCCCGCGTCTTCCACAGCTGCCAGCCGTTGACGTCGTTCCTGCCGAGGACCTCCGCGGCCGCCTTCGAAGGGTCCTGATAGGACGTGTGCCCCAGGAGGAGGGTGCCGGTCGAGGTCAGCGTGGCCATCGTCGGGCTCCCGTTCTTCCAGATCTCGAGGGTCAGGGGCGTGACGCTTCGGCCGGCTATGGCCACGAGCCGGCCGGCGGGAGTGAGAAGCTCGCGCTCGGCCGCACGGGCCACGGCGTCCGAGGACGCGTTGGCCGCGGTCGTCTCCGAAAAGGTCTGCGGCTGCCGGCGCTTGCCGTCGCGCTTAGGGGCGGACTTCTCCCACAACAGCTGCTCGGTGCGAGGCCGCTTGACCTCCTGGTCATAGCGGGCGCTGATGTACGTCGGCGTCTCGTCCGCGCCGTCCTCGGTCACACGCCAAGCCGGGATCACAGGGATCTTCATCTGGCTGAAGGGGTCCTCTTGGGCGCTCTGATCTGCGTGCTGATCCGGCGCGTCCTCCCGAGCGGCGCCAGGCCCCTGCTCACGGTGAGCCGAACGCCGCGAACGCCGGCCCGTCGGCTTGTCGCCGGCCTCGGCGTCCAAAGCTTGGGGCAGCTCGGCAAGCGGAGCCTCGATGGCTTCGACGATGAGGGTCTGCGCGGGATCGGTGACGTCGGCGTCGTCCTGGGAGCCGTGCGAGCCGATATGCCCCGGAAAAGCGGTAAACCTGGGGGTGGCAGGGATCGTGAGGGTCGGCTGAAACTCTTGCGCCTCACGCGCGCGCCCGCGCCTGCGAGGCTTGGTTTCTTCGCCGCTCTCGACGTCCGGGGCGGGGAGGAACTCGACTGTCTCGTCGGCCGAAGGCCCCGAGCCCCTCTTGCGGCACGCCTCAATGGACACTTGGCGCACGCCATTGGTGTCGAAGATCGAAGCGGAAAGAAGCTGCACCCTCTCGGAAAGCGTGGAAAAGACGGGAAGGACGTCGTCGTCGATGTCGAGCGCGACCACGATGAGCCGGGGGCTGACGCCGCCGAGCGGGGGGCGGCCGGAGCGGAACTCCTCCCAGTCCGGGCCGAACTCTTTCGGTCCCTTCGAGTAGACCTGCGCCATGTCCACGGGCCCGGTATGGGCATACCTTCCCGATCTGCTGACAACTTCGTAGAGGTCCACCGACGTAAGCCGCTGGCGAAGATTCACCATCACGACGGTTCCGTCTTGATCAATGGCCACAAGGGACTGCCCGTGCTTTCCTGCGGCGTCGCTCTCCTCCCACATCACTGGCAAAAGCGGAACGTCGACGATCTCGAGGATGCTCTCGCGGAGGGCTCCAAGGACCTCCGAGGCGAGGCTGCCCCGGGGCCGAACGGCCTGTGCAGGAGCGATGCGCCCGTTCGCCAAGGCGTACAGCACCATCGGCGAAACCTCCTTATGTAAACTTGCGTGATGAAACAAGGTTAGCTTATCGCGAGCGGGCCGGTATCCTCCCCTCGTCCGACATATGGCGCTGAACAGCCATCCCGTCGCGGATGAGTTCGGCCAGGTGTATGGCCCGAGAGACGGACAGCTGCTCCGCCTGGGTGCGGCAGGAAAAACCGTCGGCCAGGAAGACGGCGTCGGGATTCGCCCTTTCAAGCGCCGGCAGCAAGCGGGCGCCCGCAATCCTAGCGGATACGTCGTAGTGCCCCTTCTCCATGCCGAAGTTGCCTGCCAAACCGCAGCAGCCCGTCACCTTCGTCAGCTCGGCTCCCGCCGAAAGCAAAAGCGCTTCGTCCGCGGCCCATCCCATAACAGAATAGTGGTGGCAGTGCGGCTGGGCCACCACCTCGAGGCCGGTGAGATCGGGCATGCTCCAGCTTTCCCCGGGGCCAAGCGGCTTTGGCGCGCTGAGCAGCTCCGCCAAGGTGAAGGTCATTTCTTTGACCAGGGCGACGCGGGGGTCGTCGTCCAACAGGTCTTCCATGTCGGAACGCAGCACCGCGGTGCACGAGGGCTCGACGCCGACGATGGGAATCCCGTTCGCGGCGAACGGCGCCAACGCGCCAAGCAGGGAGTTCAGCTTTCGCTTGGCCGCATCGAGCTGCCCCGTGGTGATCCATGTGAGGCCGCAGCAGGCCTCGTCGGGGGGAAGCAGCACGGTGTATCCGGCTTCTTGGAGCACGGAGACGGCCGCCCGCGCTCCGCGGGCGTCGAGGGTTTCGGAGAAGGAATCCGCCCACAGTGCGACGTAACGAGGCTTCGCGTCCGATTCGCCCGCCGCCGATTCGCCTGCCGTCGCCTCCCCCGCCAAAACGCTCGTTCGAGCGAGCGCCATTCCCCGTTCGGGGGCGCTGCCCCGCCCTTCATCGGGGATGCCGTGCAGCCCCTTCTTTCGGGATTTTCGGGAGGCGGCGCGCAGGCTCCGGGCCTCTTTACGCGCGCTCCGGGCCTCTTCGCTCCGAGAGAAACGCCGGGTTTCGAACTCCGGCATCGCGCGCCGCGGGTCGACGCCGACCAGCCGGAAGGCCAGCCTCCGCAGCGGGCCGACCCGCATCACGGCGTTCGCGATCCTCGCGACGAGGGGAACCTTCGTGACCGCCCTCGCCCACAGCGGCAGCCTTCCCAGGGCGTAATGGGCCGCAGGCCTGCGTTTTCCGCGGTAGGCGCGGTAGAGGGCCTCGGATCTGTACCGCGCGACGTCGATCCCCGTCGGGCAGTCCCGCGAACACGCCTTGCATGCCAGGCACAGATCGAGGGAGTCGAGCACCTCGGGAGAGTCCCACGCCAGCGCCCCGCCGCGCGCCACGTCCTGGAGCACCCTCGCCCTGCCGCGGGTCACGTCCTTCTCGTCGCGTGTGGCCTCGTAGGAGGGGCACATGAAGGCGCCGAGGTCGAATCTGCTCGCCCGGCAATTGCCCACGCCGGTGCAGCGGTGGACGGCCCGGGCCATGTCTCCGCCGTCGTCGGCGAACCGGAAGCCTCCGGCGTAGGGGATCGGCTTCGCGCCCGGCCTTCTCAGACGTTCGTCGATGCGGTCGGGCCGCACGAGCACCCCCGGGTTGAGCAGGCATTCGGGGTCGAAGACCCCCTTGACTCGCTCGAACAGGGCGACGACGTCGGGCCCGTACATCCTCTCCAGCAGCTCCGAGCGGGCGCGCCCGTCGCCGTGCTCGCCCGAGAGGGACCCGCCGAAGCCCGCGGCGAGGTCGGCCGCCTCCCCCATGAACCGGCGGAAGGTTTCGGCTCCCCTTTGGGATTCGAGCGGGAAGTCGATGCGGACGTGGACGCATCCGTCCCCGAAATGCCCGTACATGAGGCCGTCAAGCCCGAATCCCTTCATGAGGGCCTCGAGCGCGCGGAGGTATCCGCCGAGCTTCTCGGGCGGAACGGCCGAATCCTCCCAGCCGGGCCACGCCTGGTTTCCCGCCGGGGTCCTCCCGCCAAGGCCCGCGCCGTCGGCCCGGATTTGCCACAGCCGGGCCGCCTCCGGACCTGCGGGCCGAATGTCGACGGCCGTGGAGGAGGCGGAGTCGGCCAGCGCCCTGGCCCTTGACATCGCGTCTGCGCCGCCTTCCTCGCCGACCTCGACCATCAGCCATCCACCGCCTTCCGGCAGCGGCGGAACCCCGCCCTTCGCACGCCGGACGACGTCGACCAGCCGGGCGTCCATGCCTTCGACTGCGAGCGGTCGGTGGGCGAGGAGGGCTGGGACGTCGTCGGCCGCGCTGGCCATGTCTGGGTAGCCGAGCACGACGAGGGCCGGCGAGGCCTCGACCGGGACGAGCCTGACCTCGGCCGCCGTCAGGAGGCCGAGCGTCCCCTCGCTGCCCACCAGGAACTTGGCGAGATTTCGCCCGTTTTCGGGTAGAAGGTGCTCGAGGGAGTATCCCGAGACCTGACGTTTGAATCTGCCGAATTGCAGGCGTATCGCCGCCAGGTTCTCGTCCACCAGCCTCGCGAGCTCGGGCACGGCCTCATACCCCAGCCCGCCTTCGCCCGCCTTCATCCGCCTGCCGTCGGCCAGGGTTACGTCCATGCCCGCGACGTTGTCCGCCGTACGCCCAAACGCCACCGCGTGGGGGCCGCACGCGTTGTTCCCGATCATCCCGCCGAAGGTGGCGCGGTTCTGGGTGGAAGGGTCCGGGCCGAAACGCAGGCCGAACGGGGCCGCCGCCTTCTGCAGTTCCGACATGACGACGCCGGGCTGCACGCGAGCCACGCGAGCCTCGGGATCGATGCCCAAGATGGCGTTCATGTGCCGCGAAAAGTCCAGGACGATCCCCTCGCCGATGGAATTGCCCGCGCACGACGTGCCGCCGCCCCGCCCGGTGATCGGAACCCCGAATTCTCGGGCGGCGGCGAGTGCCGCGGCGACGTCGTCGGCGTCTTTGGGAAAGGCGACGACGAGGGGCGGGATCCTGTAGTTCGAGGCGTCCGTCGAATACTCGGCCCTGCGGCGGGCGTCGGCGTCGGCCCCGCCCGCGACGGTCCGCTGGAGCCTGTCAAGGAGGCCTGCCGTGTCGATCACCGAATCCATGAGCTCATTGTGCCAGTGCGGAGGGCGCCGCGGGCGCGGCAACGCGTCGGCTTTCCGTCGGGGAAAGGCGCTCCCGGGGCGCCGGGCCATTGCAGGCGGCGTAGCCGTGGACCGTTTTAGCGTTCTAGGCGCTCCCGGGGCGCCGGGCCATTGCCCGGATCCCCCGCTTCGAAGCCGGCCTCAGATGACGAGGGGGCATCCGGCGCAGGCCACTCGGACCTCGTCGGAGACCTCCTTGGTGTGGCAGGCGCCCAGGCCCGAGGAGCACAGGGACCCGGCGTCGTCGAGCATTCCCAGCCGGTCATAGTGCTCCAAGAGGGTCGAGACGAACACCTCCGAGACGCCGGTCGCGGCGGAAATCGCCCGAACGGTGCGCCCCAACCGTATCTGCTCGAGTATCCTCTGCGTCACCGCGCCGCGGGGCCCTTCGAGCACGCCGTCGGCCGCGCCCCCGTTTTCCACGGAAACGCTGGCGCGGCCCTCTTTCGAAACGGAGGCGCCGCTCCCTTTTGGAGCGGAGGCGCGGCGGGCCCGGACTCCGGGGGCGGAGGCCTGCCCGACGTCGGAGCGGGCGCCTTTCCGCAATGCCCTCAGCCTCATAAGAACAGCTTCCCTACCTGGAAGATGCCGACGGCCAAAAGCCAGGCAACGGCCAATTGCACGCCCACGGCGGCGGTCGCCTTCTTCGCCCCAATGAGCTTCGCCTGCTCGGCCACAGTGGCCAGACACGGCGTATACGCCAAGACGAAGACGAGGAAGGCGAAGGCGGCGAGCCCCTGATAGCCCGAGCCTGCCGACTCGGTCAGGGACTGGTTGACGAGCTTGGGCAGCTTGCCGAGGTCCGAGCCGTCGTCCTCGGCGTCGCCGGCGTCGGCCTCCGGATCGAGGTTGTAGGAGGTGACCACCGAGGAGATGACAGTCTCTTTCGCGACGAAACCGGTCATGAGCGCGCCGGTCATGTGCCATTCGCCGAAGCCCGTCGGTTTGAAGGCGGGAACGAGCATCTGGGCCGTCTTGCCGTAAAGCGAGTCCTCCATCGCCAGCTCGGGGTCGGCGAAGCCCTTGTCGCCTGCGCCGGCGCCCACGGGAATGGCGCTCATGAGCCATACGACCGCCGTCATTGCGACGATGATCTTTCCCGCCCCGGTCACGAAGGCCCAGGACCTCCGGAATGTCATCTTCAGCATGATGAGCAGCCGCGGGATCTGATAGGCCGGAAGCACGAGCATGAGCGGCGCGGCCTTCTCGTCCTTTGTGATGAAGAACTTGAGAACCCACGCTGCGAACACGATGAGCACGGCCGAAAGCAGATACATCGAGAAGACGATCGTCGCGACGTGCCCGCGGAAGAAGATGCGGGCGATCATGAGGTAGATCGTCACGCGCGCCGCACACGAAGTGTAGGGCGTTATGAGCACGGTGACCAGGCGTTGTCGCGCCGAAGGCAGCGTTCTCACCGCGGCCAAAGACGGCAAGTTGCATCCGAATCCCATGATGAGCGGGAGGATGACGCGCCCGTCCAGTCCGATCTTGCGCATCAGGCGGTCGCCGAGGAATGCCGCCCGCGCCATGTATCCCGAATCCTCGAGCACGGAGAAGGCCGCGTAGATGACGAACATGAGCGGGAAGAAGCTGGCGACGACGCCGAGGCCGTTGACGATGCCGCCGACTGTCAGCTGCTGGAACCACGTGTCGTCCAGCCCTACTTTCTTCAGCAGCCAGATTGTCCCATTCGCCACCGAGATCGCGCCCGGGTCCGTCTTTGAGAAAAAGTCCTCGAAACGGTCTTGCAGCGGGCTGACCCACTCGCCTGCCGTCTTGAACAGCAGCCACATGAGGCTGAAGAAGATCGCGAGGCCGACCAGCGGGTTGAGAAGCACCCTGTCGAGCTTGTCGGAGCGCGAAAGCCGCTCGGGTTCGGCCTTGCTCTCGTGGAAGCTCTTCTCGACGGAGTCGACCCATGAAAAGAGCGTGTCCGCGCGGCCGAGCTCCTCCGCGTGCATTCGGGAGACGGCGGCTTTCTTCTTTTTCTTCGACGTCGATTTCGGCTTCGGCTCGCAGCAGTCGCACCCGACGTCGCCAATGTAGCCGGGCGCGCCCGGATCGGGGTCGATACCGCGAATGTGCGGCCGCGTGCGGATGGCCTCGGTGACCATCTCCTCGAGCCGCTCGTAGTCCTTCGACGAACGCGGGTCCATCGGCATGATCGGGATTCCGAGAGTGCGCGAGAGGGCGTCGTAGTCGATGACGTCCCCGTTTTCGGCGGCGACGTCGGCCATCGTGACGACGGCGGCGACCGGCTGACCGGTCTGCCCCACCTGGCCGAGAAGATAGAGGGAGCGCGTGAGCGAGCTGCCGTCGAGGAGGACGAGCACGAGGTCGATGCCGCGGGTCTTCTCCCGGTCCGTGATCGTGCCCGGCGCGCAAGAGATCGTGTCGGACACGACCTGCTCGTCTGGGCTTGTGGCGATGAGCGAGTACGTTCCGGGAAGGTCAAGCACCTTGAGCTTGGCTTTGTGCCAGTTTCCCGAGGCGACTTGGACCGTTGTCCCCGGCGCGTTGACCACGCGCTGGCGGGCGCCCGTCAGCTGGTTGAACAGCGTCGATTTGCCGACGTTGGGGTTGCCCACGAGGGCGATAGTGGGCTCCGTCGACGGACCGATGGAAAGGGTGGCCGTCGCATTGGAGTGGCCCTCGGATCCGCAGCGCGGGCAGCTCATGAGACCACCTCCGCGCGAATCCGCAGGGCTGAGCGGTGATCGACGGCTACCCGTGCGCCGCCGATGTTGAGAACGACTCCGCCGAATCCCGCATGCTGAGTCACGACGACCTCAGTGCCAGGCCTCACTCCGAGCTCCTGCATGCGCAGGAGGTTGCGGCGGGGAAGATTGACATGGGTCAACCGCAACGCTTTGTGCTGGGGGCACTCGCGAAGATTCATTGCAACCTCACCTCACTGTGACAGTTCTGGGTGTACATGGTCAGGTTATGCTTACAATCGCAATTTTTCGACCGAAGCGTGGATCGTTTCCTACCTGGGAGACATTTCTTCCACTCTCTAAACCCGACCCCTCCGACAAGTCTGGGACTATCGGCCCTTTCACTCGACGGTTTTATGGAACGTTTCGTAATTCGTTTGTTGCGGAATCGCTTTTTCTGACGTTCTGTCAGTTTGCCGACGGTTTCGTCGATGTTTGTCCGACCGGGCGGCGAGCGGAAGGAACCCGCGCGCCAAGTCGGTCCGGGCACGGCCCGCTCCAGACCTAAAACGTCTGGAGCGAGCCTATCGGCGTCGCCGAACCGGCGGCCGCCCGTGCCCGCAGCCTGCTAGCGGCCCGTGCCGGCGGACTCGTTGGAAATCGCCGCGCGCCCGGACTCCAGTCGGGCGACCGGAACGCGGAACGGCGAGCAGGACACGTAGTTCAGCCCGAGCTTGTCGAACAGGTGGATCGAAGCGGGGTCGCCGCCGTGCTCGCCGCAGACGCCGCACTTGAGGCCCGGCTTGGCGGCGCGCCCGCGCGCCACCCCGGTCTCGACGAGCTGGCCGACGCCGCTCGCGTCGATCGTCTCGAACGGCGAGATGCCGAAGATGCCGTAGTCGAAGTACTCGTTGAAGAACGAAGCTTCGACGTCGTCGCGCGAGAAGCCCCACGTGGTCTGGGTCAGGTCGTTCGTTCCGAAGGAGAAGAAGTCCGACTCGGCCGCGATGTGGTCGGCCTCGAGGGCGGCGCGCGGCAGCTCGATCATGTTGCCGATCGGGATGTCCAGCTCGACGCCGTTTTCCTTCTCGACCTTGCCGATGATGCGCTCGGCGTCGTCGCGGACGATCTGAAGCTCGCGCTCGGAGCCGATGAGCGGAACCATGATCTCCGGGCGGGGGTCGAGGCCCTTCTTCTTGCACTCGACGGCGGCCTCGGCGATGGCGCGGATCTGCAGCTTGAACAGGCCGCGGATCTTCAGGCCCAGGCGCACGCCGCGAAGGCCGAGCATCGGGTTCTGCTCGTGGTTGGCCTTGACGGCTTCGAGGACGCGCTTCTCATGCTCGGTGACCTCCTCGCCGCGGGCGGCCTTCACCGCGAGCTCAACCGAAAGCTCGGTGAGGTCGGGCAGGAACTCGTGCAGCGGCGGATCGATGAGGCGCACGGTCACGGGCAGGCCGTCCATCGCCGTGAAGATGCCGACGAAGTCGCCCTTTTGCAGCGGACGGAGCGCGTCGAAGGCCTCCTCCTGCTCCTCGGCCGTGTCCGCCAGGATGACGGACTCGATGAGCTTGCGGCGGTCGCCGAGGAACATGTGCTCGGTGCGGCACAGCCCGACGCCCTGGGCCCCGAAGGAACGCGCGCGCTCGGCGTCCTCGGGCGTGTCGGCGTTGGCGCGCACGGCCAGGTTCCTCTTCTCGTCGGCCTGCGTGAGGATGCGGTCGACGGCGCGCACCAGCTCCTCGGTGTCGGCGTCGAGGCCGGTGGACAGCGCGGCGTCGAGGCCGTGGGTGATATAGGTCATGACCGGGGAGTCGACCACCGGCACCTCGCCCTGGAAGACCTCGCCCGTGGTGCCGTCGATCGCGACGACGTCGCCTGCCTTGAGGGTGACGCCCTGAGACTTGACGTGCACGGTCCCGGTCTCTTCGTCGACGGCGAGGTCCTCTGCGCCGACGACGCAGCAGCGGCCCATGCCTCGCGCCACAACCGCGGCGTGCGAGGTCTTGCCGCCGCGAGCGGTGAGCACGCCGGAGGCGGCGACCATGCCGGCGAGGTCGTCGGGGTTGGTCTCGCGGCGCACAAGGATCACGGAGGCTCGGGCGGCGACGCGGGATTCGGCCTGCTCGTTGTTGAGGACGATCTCGCCGACGGCGGCGCCCGGCGAGGCGGGCATGCCCTTGGTGAGCACCTTCTTCTCGGCGTTCTTGTCGAACTGCGGGAAGAGCAGCGACGTCAGCTGGTCGCCCGTCACGCGGGTGACGGCTTCGTCGGAGGTGATGAGCCGCTCGTCCACGAGCTGGGTGGCCACGCGGAAGGCAGCCGCCGGAGTGCGCTTGCCCACGCGGGTCTGGAGCATCCACAGCTTGCCCTGCTGGATGGTGAACTCGATGTCGCACAGGTCGCGGTAGTGCGTCTCGAGCTTGTTCATGATGCCGCGCAGCTCGTCATAGGACTTCTTGTCGAGGCGCTCGAGGTCGGCAAGCGAAAGCGTGTTGCGGATGCCGGCGACGACGTCCTCGCCTTGGGCGTTGACCAGGTAGTCCCCGTAAACGCCCGAATGGCCCGTGGAGGGGTCCCGGGTGAAGCACACGCCCGTGCCCGAGGTCTCACCCATGTTGCCGAACACCATCGTGCAGACGTTGACCGCGGTTCCGAGGTCGTTGGGGATGCGCTCGCGACGGCGGTAGAGGCGCGCGCGCTCGGTGTTCCACGAGCGGAACACGGCTTCGACGGCCAGGTCGAGCTGCTTGCGCGGGTCCTGGGGGAAGTCTTCGCCGGTTTCGTCCTTGACGACCTTCTTGAACTCCTTGACGAGGTGCTTGAGATCGTCGGACGTCATGTCGAGGTCGCCCGAGTAGCCCTTGTCCGCTTGAAGCTTGTGGAGGATGTCGGCGAACTTGTCGCCGTCGATGTCCTGGACCGTCTTGCCGAACATCTGAATGAGACGGCGGTAGGAATCCCAGGCGAAACGCTCATTGCCGGACTGCGCGGCCAGGCCCTTGACCGATTCGTCGTTGAGGCCGATGTTGAGGACCGTCTCCATCATCCCGGGCATGGAGAACTTCGCGCCGGAACGGACCGAGACGAGCAGGGGATCGTTCTTGTCACCGAGGCGCTTGCCCATCTCCTGCTCGACGTTGCGCAGGTGGGACGTCACTTCGACGTCGAGCGTCTCGGGGGACTCGCCCGCCGCAAGGTATGCGCGACACGCATCGGTGGTGATCGTGAAGCCCGGAGGCACCGGAAGGCCGAGCTTGACCATTTCGGCCAAGTTGGCGCCTTTCCCGCCGAGCAAATCTTTCATGTCGCGGTCACCCTCGGTGAACGCGTAGACGTACTTCGTCATTAAATATCCTCCATTGGAAGTTCAGTGTTCCGCAGTCGCGGGCCGTCTACCAGACTAACATCGGCGGTGACGATTTTCACCCCGCACCTGTGACGAAAGCCCCGCGTCGTCAGCACCGAGATTCCGCGGTTCTCGGTAAAAAGGGCCTAGCTGAGCCGCGGGCCGAGAGCCGTTGAAAACACGGCTGCCCGTCGACGCGAGACGCGCAGGCTAGCCCATCGACGTGGAAGGCGCAGGCTGCACAGGCTAGCCCATCAGTGCCAGGCCCGCGTACCCGCACGCGCCAGCCGCGACGTACGACGCGAGCGTGCCGATGATGAAACGCTCCGTCAAGGCGGGGTTCGTCTGGAGGTCCGCCCAGCGGCCAAGCCCCTTCACAGCGACGACGGCGGCGACCATCTCGGGCTGGCGGGCCAGGATCGCGCCGGTTATCGCCAGCCTTTCCAACGCGCCGATCCACGCTCCGCCGCGCAGCACGCGCGGCTGGGCAGGCCGCTCACGGAGGACGGTGGCGCGATGCCCGCCCGAGCTCGGCCGAGGGCCGGCGCCGCCGCGGACTTTGGCCAGACGCATGACGCCCTCGACCGCCGCCCAGCCGAAGACCACGGACGCCGCAAGGGAAAGAAGCACGATCGCGACGGTCATGAGCGCGAGCCTCCTTGCTTTCTCCCGGATGCGGGAGCCTTTTCGGAATTCGCCGAGGCCGTCTTGGCCGCAGGTTTTTCTTCGCGGGCCGCCGGAGCCGGGCCATCCGCAGGGTTTTCTTCGCGGGCCGCCTGGCTTTTGCCTGCTGCGGATCTTTCGAGGGCCCCGGCGTCGGGGGTCTCGCTCCCCTTGGCGACAGCGCGCCCGTCCTTCGCCACGCCGCGCTCGACGTCGAACCGGGCATGCGACTTGCCTTTCGTTTTCGCCTTCCGCTCGGCGTCGAACCGGGCGTCCACCTCGTCGCCGATGCGGCCCAGCAGTTCGCTGAGCACCGCCCAGCCCCGCGTTTCCAGGTCGTACCGGGAGGCCGTGCGCCGCTGGGAGACCGCGGAGGGGCTAACGCCGAGAGCCGCCGCGGCCTCGCGCCCGGTGAGGCCGGCGTCGAACAGGTCGGAGACCTCGCGCTGGGCGTCGGTGCGATCGGCGAGCAGGGCACCGAGCAGCTGGAAGACGACCTGGGACGCCTCGAGGGCAAGAGGCGAGATGTTGACGTCCAGCCCTTGGCGCACCTCGACTTCCCCGCTTACTTTCGCCCGTTCGACGGCCTCGCGGGCGGCGACGAAGGCCGAGCCCCGCGCCTCGCGCACATTCCGGCCCACCGACTCGACCGAGCCGATTCCCAGGCCGATATGCCAGTCGCCCGCTGCGAGAGCGGCTCGAACGGCGGCGACGACGCCGGCGGCGTCGTCGAACAGGCCCTCAACCTCGTCCCCCACGGTCCTGTCGAATCCGGCAATCGGCGGATTGTCGGCGCAGGCCTCCACAAGCAATTCGAGCAATTCGGGCACGCGGTCGCCCGCCGACCGCGAGGACCGTTGGTCGATCGTCACCGCAAACATGCGCCCTCCTTTTCACCCCGACCGGTTCCGCTTTCCCAATGGGCCGAACCCGCTGTTCTCCGCCCAGACTACTAGATTAAGAGCAGAAGCTGAACCGAATATGCAATCGGGATTGCCGCCCATGCAGCGTTTGCAACAGCCCGGCAGTGAACCAGACGCGCAGTCGGGATTGCCGCCCATACAGCGTTTGCAGGAGGGCGCGATCGCCGTCCCCATGCGCCCCGCGTGTATAGTCGTGGGGTCAGTTCCTGATGAACGAAACGCGCTGCCCGGTAGGAAGCCCGGGCGACGCTCTGCGCGCATCGCGGTGCGGGGCGTCCGTCGCCAGCCTCGCTGGAATCCAGCTCGTCGGGTCCGCTTTTGCGTACCTGGAGGCAAGATGTCAGCGCAGTTCACACTGTTCTTCGACGGCCATCTGTGGGTCGGCGTCTACGAGATCGACGACGGCGAATCCGTCCGCGCAGCGCGAGTCGTCTTCGGCAAAGAGCCGAGCGCCGCGGAGCTTCACGAGTTCGTCCGCGAGCCCGGCGCAGAGCTTGTTCGGCGGGCGCACGGCGCCGTCCCCGTCGTCGAAAAAGGGGCCGACGCCGGAGAGGCAGGGGGCGGCGTGGGAAAAACGAACCCCAAGCGCGCCCAGCGGATGGCGGCGAAGGCGATGCGCGAGAGGGGCGTCTCGACGAAAGCCCAGGAGGCCCTGAAGGCCGACATGGAGTCGCGCGGCGAGGAGCGCGCCTCGGCGCGACGGAGCGAGCAGAAGCGAGCTGCCGACGAGGCATACGCGCGAAGGCGAGCAAAAGCCCGCCAGAAGCACCGGGGGCGCTGAAGCGGCGCCGGAAGCGCAGGGAACGCTCGCCGCTCTCCGCTTGCTCAGCGCTCGCTTCGTGGGCCACACCACGTCGAGCCGCGGCAGGCACCGTGCCCGCAAGCAACCACCGTGCAAGTAGACGCTGCGCCCGCAGATGCGCGCTTGTCCTGCGCAAGCAGATGCGGCCTTGTCCCCCGCTCACACCTCCGGGTGGCGGGCGAGGCGAGCGCTGCGTTCACGCCACTCGGCGAGGGTCACGGCGGGGCCGATCGGCTCGGCCGGAGTCTCCCGCGCGGGAAGGCCTTCGACCCGGTCCGGCCGGAATTCCCGGCCGCGGGCCGCCACCAGGCGCAAGTTGTGCAGGACGGCGAGGTCCTGACGCGGGTCGCCGGCCACGGCGATGAAGTCAGCTTCGAAACCCGCTGCAAGAACCCCGGTCACGCCGGCGCGTCCAATGCCGGCGGCGGCCCGGGACGTGGCGGCGAGCAGCACCTCGTTGCGGGGCAGGCCAACCTCCTCCAGGGCCTGGAGCCCGCCGACGTACGCCCGCTGCGGGGAGCCTGGGATTCCGGCGTCGTGCCCGGCGACGATTCGCACCCCGTGCTCCCAAAGAAGCCTGGCGGGCGGGGCGTAGGAGGGGTCTCTCGCGACAAAGCCGGGCAGGCCCGCGACTATCGTGCAGTCGACGTAGACGCCGGCGTTCGCCATTTCGTCGGCCAGCCTGGGGTCGAATTCGGTGCGTCCGGCCGCCGAGACGAAGGAGGCGTGGGCGACGTAGTCCACGCCGGCGCGCACGGCCCGCTCGATGCCCTGGACGCCGTGGGCGTGGGCTGCCGTCCACTTGCCCAGGCGGTGGGCCTCGTCGAACATGGCCCGGAGCTCCTCGACGGTGAATTGGGCGAACCACGGCGCGGAGCCGCCGGTCGTGAAGCCGCCGGTGGCCATCGCCTTGATCGTGTCGACCCCCATGAGGTGGTGGCGGCGGACCTGGCGGCGAATCTCGTCCACGGAGTCGGCGGCGCCGCCGGCATGGTGGGCGTGTCCGCCGGTGGTGGTGATCTGCGGGCCGGAGGCGACGATGCGCGGCCCCCGCAGGTCCCCGGCGTCGACGGCGTCGCGCAGGGCGACGTCCACGTAGTGCCGCGCCCCGAGGGACTGGACGCTCGTGACGCCCTCGCTGAGCA
>NZ_DBHHEV010000062.1:8633-15220 GCF_057238965.1 Peptidiphaga sp. | reverse complement strand
GACGTCGAGACGATCGAGATAACCCGGGCCGCGAGCGAGCCTGCGATTGCCGAGGGCACGTGCATGGACGTGGAGGCCGTATGCGCGATGGCGGACGTCCACGCCGACGACGGCGCCGTCGGCGTGACAGCGATCGACAAGCGGCCTGCGGCCTTTCCCGTCACGGTACACGCGCTCGGAATCCGCGGGGACATCCAAGCCGACAGGAAGCATCACGGGGGAGCCGACAAGGCGCTGTACGCCTTTGCGCAGGGAGAAGCCGAATACTGGTCGGCGGTTTTGGAGCGTGAGATTCCGTTTGGATTTTTCGGTGAGAATCTGAGGGTGAGCGGATCCGTCGACGCTTTCGAGTTCGGCGCGCGCATAAGGCTGGGCGAGGTCGAAATGGAGGCGACGGGCCCCCGCACGCCCTGCATGACGTTTGCCAGGTGGATGGGGCGCCCGCATTTCGTCAAGGAGTTTTCCCAGCGTGGGAGGCACGGAGTGTACTTGCGCGTTCTGAGGACGGGAAAAATCGAAGCGATGGACAGGATCGAAGTGATCTCGACCCCCGGACACGGCGTGACCATCGCCGATTGGGTGGCTGAGCCGACAGTCGAGCGGGCGGATGCGCTGCTCGAGAGTCAGCGTGCGGGGCGGATGTCGATCGCGCAGTACGCGGCCAAGTATGTGAACGCCGTGGCGGGGCGAAGGAATGCATGACGTGGCAGGCGACGATTTGAAAGGCTCGGCGGCGAACCCCGAAGGGCGGCGCTGCCCGGCGCGCATTAAGTCTTTTTCGCGGCGAGGCGGCCGAATGGTGCGCCAGTACCAGGCGGTGCTCGACGAGCACGGCCCCTTCTACATCCTCGACCTACCCGAAGGCGATTCGCCGACGACGATCGCGCCGAATGCGCGAGTGGATCTGCGGGCCGTCTTCGGCAACGACGCGCCGATCGTCGTCGAGATAGGGCCCGGATCGGGCGAACAACTCACTTCCTATGCGAAAGAGCATCCCGATCGAAACATTTTGGCCTTCGAGGCATGGCACGTCGGCGTCGCCCGATGCGTCGCGAACGCGGTGCGCAAGGGCGTGACGAACGTGCGGATCGTTGAGGCTGACGCTGCGCAGGCCTTGCCGGTGATATTCGCCGACCCGGAGGCTCCCCGGGCCAGCGAGCTGTGGACGTTCTTTCCCGACCCCTGGCGCAAATCCCGACATCGCAAACGCCGCCTGATCGCGGGCCCGTTCATCGCCGAGGCGGCGAAGATCCTGGAAGTCGGCGGCCTGTGGCGGCTCGCGACGGATTGGGACGACTACGCCTGGCAGATGCGCGACGAGCTCGAGGCAAGCGACTCCTTCGCCAACCTCCACGCGGGGGAGCGGCCCGATCCGAACGACCGCGAGCCCGCTCGCGGCGGCTTCGCCCCTAGGTGGGACGAACGCATCATGACGCGCTTCGAACGGCGGGGAGCTGAGGCCGGCCGCACGATCCACGACCTGGCTTTCCGCCGTGGCTGACCTTCCCGACGGAGAAGAGGCGCCGAAGGACGGCGCCCTGCCGAACCCGGACGTCTCCGGCGGGCTGAGCGCGTACGTCCACGTGCCGTTTTGCGCCGTCAGATGCGGGTACTGCGATTTCAACACGTACACCAACCTCGACTTCGGGCCGGGGGCTTCGACGTCGGACTTCCCCGAATCCCTGGCGCGGGAGATCGCCCTGAGCCGCAACGTCCTTCGGGGCGGTGAGGCCGCGCCGCTGATCGACACCGTGTTCTTCGGCGGAGGGACGCCCACGATGCTCGACCCCGGACAGTTGGGCTCGGTGCTGGCCGCCCTCGACGCCGCTTTCGGCCTGCGCGAGGGGGCGGAGGCCACCACCGAGGCGAATCCCGAATCAGTGGATCGCGAGAGCCTTTTTCGGCTTGCCGACGCCGGGTTCACAAGGGTCTCCTTCGGCATGCAGTCGGCCGTCGTATCGGTGCTCGCGACGCTCGACCGGAGGCATACGCCCGGGCAGGTCGAGCGCGCTGTCGGCTGGGCGCGCGAGGCTGGGCTCGATGTGTCCGTCGATCTCATCTACGGCACCCCGGGCGAGACGATGGGGGAGTGGCGGCGGTCGATAGAGGCGGCGATCGCGCTTGAGCCGGATCACCTGAGCGCCTACGCGCTGACGGTTGAGCCGGGAACCAAGATGGGCGCGCAGGCCGCGCGGGGCGTCATCCAGCTTCCCGACCCGGACGAGCTAGCGGATAAATACGAGGCCGCGGACGAAGCCTTCGAGGCGGCCGGATACCGCTGGTATGAGATATCGAATTGGGCCCGCGGCGGGCGCGAATGCCGCCACAATCGGGTGTACTGGGGCGGCGGAAACTGGTGGGGCTACGGCCCGGGAGCGCATTCGCACATCAACGGGACGCGCTTTTGGAACGTCAAGCATCCCCTGGCCTACGCTCGGCGGGTCGCCGCGGGGGAGAGCCCGGCGGCGGCGCGCGAGGTCCTCACGGCGTCCGAAATCGCCGACGAGGCCGTCATGCTCGGCATCCGCATGCGCGAAGGCATCGAGATCCCCCGGTTCGTCCGAGCACAGACAATAGCGGGCCTCGTCGCCGACGGCCTCCTCGACGGCCGGGCCGCCATTGCGGGCCGCATCGTCCTCACGCTGCGCGGCAGACTTCTCGCCGACGCCGTTACGAGGCGCCTGTGGGAGGATCTGGAGGGATATTCTAAGATTGTTAATGACGTAAATTACCCTTAATGCATAAGAAACAAAATATCCTTATAGTCGATTCTCGCATGTTTTATGCGGATTGATTTGAATTCGTTACATCTACTGTAGAAAACTACTTCCATCTTGTCCCCGCAATGAGCATCAATTGCTATTGTCGACATAGGTGATAGAGTGTTGTAATGAAGTGATGTACAATTATGCTCGCAATGCGAGGGCCTTTGCTGTCCCAGGTTTCAAGATTGTTCAGGTTAAAATTCATCCGGTAATCTGAAACAATGAACCTGACTAACGCTATAGCGTCTTTGCTTGCTGCAGTAAGTGGTCTGTTGGCAGCCGCTGCGACTATCTTTAGCCAAGCATCTCTCCGTCATCGAATGATGAAAACTGCATCATGGGCACATGAACAGACTTCGTCAATCGATGAGCGAAATGACTACCTTATCAATATGCAACGCTGGGCTCAATCTGAGGTGGTAGCGGCGACGATAGTTCCGCCCAAGGCTTTTTTCTGGCTGCTTTTTTATAGTGTGATGCTGGTTGCGTCGGCCGTTTTTCCAGGCTTGGCTCTCTGGTTTAGATCCTGGTTGGGTGTTTCCAGGTTTGTAATCATAGTTCTTTCGCTTGAAACATTTTGCTGTAGTCGAATTGTATTACTTTATCTCAAGCGCCGAATAATTTCCATTCGTTACTATGAAGGCGAAAAAATTGAAAGTATGCCCGCTAAGCTTTGTGAGTTCGGGAAAAGTACTTGGCTCCTGTCTTTTATCTATGCTTCGACGCTGACTTTTCTATCTGTTTCTCTGGGACTTCTAGTCCATCGGGGATGGGGTATTATGTTTCTTTGTTCTGTTGCTGCTATTGTTACTGTATGGAACTGTATAAATGATACTCGTAGCCAATGGATCCATCCATTTTTATTAGATAGAGCTTCATAGTATTTATTACTTTAAAAGACTCGAACTTGAGACTGTTTATGTATTATAAGTACAATATGATTTACTTCTGTCGGTTAAAGAATAGTTTCATTTCTTGCGTTATTTCGGCCCAACTATGGCAAAAATGATGTCATTGCACGCACCGCTTCGCTCGAGTGCTTGGGATTCAGTAAGTATCATGTGGTTAGGATATTTACATAAAGTAACCAGGGAAAGTGAGTTTAGTGTAAGGTTTAATAGTGGAGAATGTGAATACGTGTGTTTATCGATTTTTGAAGGAGTTACAGAGTTGGAACTATGTTTATGAGGAGCTAGGGTCTGCAACGCAACTGCACTCTTCGTTTTATACAACAGTATTAGCACGGTAAACATGTTTCCTTTGCTGACGATAACGTGACTAGCCTGATTCAGGCGGCACAGTTTTCAGTTTGTATACTCGCAGAACTACTTTGCTGAGCCACGAGATGTCCAATGTGTCTGAAGATACGCTCCCTAAACCGACACCCCGCGGGAGGCCAGCTCCTTTCGCTTGGCGAGGTACCGCCGGCGTCGGCGGAACACCTCTCCCACCTCGTCTTCGACCCCCTCGAGGAAAATCTCCCGTCCCTCCGAGGAGCTCATCGTCGCCACGGCGAAGTTGACGGTGGCGACGAGGGCCAAGAGCAAGGCGATGTAGAGGCCGGAGTCAGTGAGGAGATACGTCTCGCCGTCGTAGACGAAGGTGTCGATCGTTTCAGGGTGGAGATCCCATGTCTTGTACATTTCGCTGCTTATCGTGAGCACTGAGACCGTGGCGAAGAGGGCGGCCGAAACCACGAAAATGAGGGCGAGCTGGAGCAGCTGCCGCACGATGAAGAGGATCGTGAGATTCGAACGCTGAAGCCGGGTAAGCCGTTCGTCTTCTTCCAGGAGGGCCTCCTGCAGCGAAGCGATGAACCGCGGAGCGCCGACGAGGACCGTCAAAATCGCGATCGCGCCGAGCAGCTGGAGGAGCAGCTCGATCCGGCGGTAGCTCGAAAACGTGACGAACTGCCAGAACTCCTGGGTGAAGAAGATGAGGAAGCAGAAGAGGAAAATCGCCGCCGTCTGCCGGAAGACGATGACCAGCTGGTCCCACAGGTCGGACAGAATCTTCAACAGGGCCCAGGCCAGCGTCTGGGCGAGGCCCCATCCGATGACGCCGACGACGAAGGAGCAGACGCAGACGTTGAAGGCGACGTGCCGAAGCGCCGGGTAGACTCCCACGGCGGAGTTGATGCGCATGAGCGAGGGCACGATAACGAACACCGCAGCGCTCCACCAGCCGACCCTCGCCGGAGCAGAGAAAAGCGAACGGCCCGCACGGCGGTTGCCGCCGATCCAGATCGCGAGCACGGCGGACACCGAGGCGACCAGCACGACCGCCGCCAGCCCGGGCTTCCACGACGTCGCAAGAGAGCGTGTCACCTGGATCGCGAAAAGGACGCCGAGCCAGGGCCAGGCGCGCGTCAGAACGTCTTCGGTGGCGGAATAGTCTTCGATGAGCGTGGGAAGCCCGCGGCGGCGAAAGTACCGCTCGTCGGCGAGGAGCGAAGCTTCTGCTTGACCCAAAGGCTCTAGACCCCGGGCTGCACGGGGGTCGTCTGGAGGCGTCGTCACGTCACCATTGTGCCAGCGTTTGGCCGCGGTATGGCGTTAGGTCCGCGGGCTTTGGCGAGGGCACAAATTACTCTGCGGATCCCTCGGTCACGAAGTCGATGAGCTCCTCCATGCGCCCGAGCAGGCTCGGCTCCAAGTCCTTGTACGTCGTCACCTTCTCCAGTATCCGCGCCCAGCCAAGGCCGACGTCCTCCGCGTCGGCGTGCGGCCATCCCAAACGCTTGAGCGTGCCGACCTTGATGTCCTCCCCGCGGGGAACCTCCGGCCACTCGCGCAGCCCCAGAACCGCCGGACGCACCGCCTGCCACACGTCAACGTACGGGTGGCCGAGGATGAGGACGCCGGGAACCGCGGAAAAGCGCTCGGCGATCCGCTGCTCCTTCGAGCCTCGCACGAGGTGGTCGACGAGCACCCCGGCCCTCCTCGTCGGCGACGGGGAGAACTCCGCCAGGCACTCCTCGAGCCGGTCGACTCCCCGAAGCTCCTCGACGACGACGCCTTCGAGGGCGAGGTCCGCGCCCCAGATCTTGGCGACCAGCTCGGCGTCGTGCTTGCCCTCGACCCAGATGCGCGACTCGCGGGCCGTGCGCGCCCTGGCGCTGACGTGGAAGGAGCCCGAGGCGGTGCGGGCTTTGCCCGTCGGAGCCTTCGCCTGCGGCCGGACGAGCTCCACGGGGCGCCCGTCGATCCAGAATCCCCGGCCCAGCGGGAAAGACCGGCGCACGCCCTTGCGCCCTTCGAGCTCGACCTGCCATTGGCCTGCGACCTTGCCCACGCGCACGATCTCCCCGACGAACCCCGTGTCGACGTCCTCGACGACGAGCCCGCGGCGCGCCTCGACCGGCCGCGACTCCGGGTTGTGCGCGAAGTCCCCGCGCCGGTGGGGATTGGAACTGAGAACGTCGTTTCCGTAGCGGTCGAATGAAAAGCTCATCGTTCAAGGGTATGCCGGCAAACGCCCTCAGCGTAGAATTGGCACTCTCGCGAGTCGAGTGCTATATGCTGTCAAGTGGCCCAATGAGGGTGGAAGCCGACGGAGAGGAGGCGAGCATGGGCAGCAGCGAACGCCGCGCGAAGGTCCTCGAGGCCATCGTGCGCGATTATGTGTCCACACGCGAGCCCGTCGGCTCGCGCAGCATCGTCGAACGCTACGACCTCGGCGTCTCGCCGGCGACGATACGCAACGACATGGCGGCCTTGGAGGAGGCCGGCCTCATCCATCGGCCCCACACGTCGGCCGGGCGCGTGCCGACCGACCAGGGATACCGCCAGTTCGTCGATTCGCTCGAGTCCATCAAGCCTG
>NZ_DBHHEV010000062.1:0-8623 GCF_057238965.1 Peptidiphaga sp. | reverse complement strand
CGCCGGGCGATGCGGAAGCTGCTCGAAGGCGCCGTCGATCTCGACGACGTCGTCGAACGCGCCGTGCGCGCGCTGGCCCAGGTCACCCGGCAGGTGGCCGTCGTCCAATACCCCTCGCTCCAACGGGTGTCGCTGCGCCACGTCGAGGTCGTCGCCGTCGGCGTCCGATACGTCATTCTCCTCATTGTGACGGAGGCTGGCAGGGTGGAGCAGCGAAGCCTCAGACTGGAAGCCGAGGTCGATGCGGACGACCTCGCGGATCTGGGCCGGCGTTTCAACGCCCAGCTGGCCGGCCTGCGCCTGGCCGACATCGCTCCGTCCCTGGAGGCGCTTCTGGCCGAGTCGCCGGAACGCCTGCGCCCCGTCGCCGAAGCGGTGGGCGGCGCCATCCTCGACGCCTTGCGCGCGGACGGCGAGGAGCGCATAGTCATGGCGGGCGCCGCCAACCTCTCGCGGCATTCCTTCGACTTCGCCAACACGATTTCCCCGGTTCTGGACCTGCTCGAAGAGCAGGTCGTCCTTCTGCGCCTCCTCGCCGCCATGCAAGACGGCGTCTCGGTGTCGATCGGAGAGGAGAACCGATACGAGGAGCTGGCGGAGGCGTCCGTCGTCTCCTCGACGTACGACGTCGCCGACCAATCGGTGGCGCGCGTGGGGGTCGTGGGCCCGACGCGCATGGACTACCCCGGAACGATGTCCGCCGTGTACGCCATCTCCCGGTACCTGTCCGACATCCTCAGCAACCGCTAAAGAAGATAAGACAAATTGGCTGACTACTATCAAATTCTCGGTGTTTCCCGCTCCGCCTCGCAGGAGGAGATCAAGAAGGCCTACCGCAAGCATGCGCGCAGGCTTCACCCAGACGTCGCAGGCCCCGAAAAAGCCGACGAATTCAAGGCGGTCAACGAGGCCTACGACGTCCTTTCCGACGCCGAGTCGAGGAGAATGTACGACCTCGGCGGCACGGACGCCCTGCGCGGCGGCGGCTCGGCCGAGGGCTTCGGCGGCTTCGCCGATATCTTCGAGACCTTTTTCGGCGGAATGGCCGGCGCCGCCCGCGGCCCGGCCTCCAGGGGAAGGCGCGGCCAAGACTCTCTCGTGACCGTGACGCTGTCTCTGCGCGACGTCGTTTTCGGCGTCGAACGCGACATCACGCACACCCTCGCCGTCGAATGCGAAACCTGCCACGGGACGGCGGCCGCGCCCGGAACCGAGCCCGTCACCTGTTCGGAGTGCGACGGCGCCGGCACGGTGCAGAGGGTCGCCAACTCCATCCTCGGCCAAATGGTCACGCAAATGGCGTGCCCGACCTGCCACGGCTTCGGCACCGTCATCCCCACGCCCTGTGCAGACTGCTCCGGTCAGGGCCGCGTCCGCGGAACGAGCACCGTCCACGTCCAAATTCCGGCGGGCGTCGAGGACGGCATGCGGATCCGCGTCGCCGGGAAAGGCGAGGCGGGCGTCGAAGGCGGCGGGCCCGGAGACCTGTTCGTCGAGGTGCGTGTGAGCAGGGACAAGGTCTTCCGCCGCGACGGCGACGATCTGGTGTGCGAGCTCGAAATCCCCATGACCGCGAGCGCGCTGGGCTGCTCGATTGAGATCGAGACGTTCGACGGCCCGATGACGGTGGACGTGCCCGAGGGCGCCGACGCCGGCCACACGGTCAAGCTTTCGGGGCTGGGCGTCGGCAGGCTCCAGAGGGAGGGGCGCGGCGACCTCAGGGTTGTCCTCGACGTCAAGACCCCCACGAAGCTCGACGACGCCCAGCGCAGCCTCCTCGAAAAGCTCGCGCGCATGCGGGGAGAGGAGATGCCCGCGGCCCGCCTCGTCCAGCAGGGCGGATTCTTCTCCAAGCTCCGGGACAAGCTTCGCCCATGACCCGTCCGGTCTACCTCGCGCCCGGCGCCGGCGTGCGCCCGGACTCGACGCTTGATCGCCGGGACAGGCCGACGCACGGAAGCGGCGGCCCGACCTCCGACTCCGCCGATCCGGCAGACTCCCGTAGTCAGCCGCCCGGCGATGGCCGCCCCCTGCCTTGCCGGACCGGCGATCGGTTTGTCCTGGCGGGGCCGGAAGGCCACCACGCCGCAACGGTCAAAAGGGCGAGCCCGGGGGAGGAGATCGACGTCGTCGACGGGCGCGGGGGCAGGGCCCGGTGCGCGATCGTCGGCGTGTCAAAGGGGGAAGTCGAACTGGAGGTGCTCGGATTCGAGCGCGAGCCGGAGCCATCGCCCCGCATCACCCTCCTGCAAGCCCTGGCCAAGGGCTCGCGGGACGACCAGGCGGTGGAGACGGCCACCGAGTACGGGGTCTGGCGCATCGTCCCCTGGGCGAGCGCGCGGGCCGTGGCCAATTGGAAAGGCAAAGAGGAAAAGGCCCGGCGGCGCTGGGAATCGGTCGTTTTGGCGGCCTCCAAGCAATCGCGGCGGTCGTGGATTCCCGAGGATCTGGACGTGTGCACGACGCCGCAGGCTCTCCGGCTCGCCGCGGCCGAAGGCGCCGATCTGCTCGTGTGCCACGAGGAGGCCGACATGCCCATTGCGAGGGCGGGGTTGCAGGGCTCGGAGAACCTGTGGATCGTCGTCGGCCCCGAGGGCGGCCTGACGCCAGAAGAGATTGAGTCCTTCGAGCGGATCGGAGGGCGGACGGTGCTTTTGAGCCCCAACGTCCTGCGCTCGTCCAGCGCCGGCCCGTTCGCCGTCGCGGCCCTGTCGGGCATGCGCGGCTCGGCCGGCTAGAATCGGAACCCGGCTAGAATCGGAGGCATGGCTACGTCGACGCGAACGATCTCCGTTCCCGCGCACATCTCGATGATCAATCTTCTGGGATACCGGGACGAAGTGCTGCGCGCGCTCGAAACCGGGCTCGCGCCCGTGACGCTTCACGTCCTCGACCACCAGATCACGTTGGCGGGCGAGGAATCGCGCTTGGATTTCGCCGAGGCGCTCATCGGCGAGTTGGTGGACGTGGTCCAGTCGGGCCAGCATCTGACCCTTGACGCGGTCCAACGGGCGATCGCCATTTCGCGCGACGGCGTCATGCGCCCCTCCGACATGCTTACCCACGACATCCTGTCGGCGCACGGCAAGACCATCCGCCCCAAAACCCTCGGCCAGAAGGCCTACGTGGACGCCATCGACGAAAACACCGTGACCTTCGGGATCGGGCCGGCCGGAACCGGAAAGACGTATCTCGCGATGGCCAAGGCCGTGGACGCGCTCAACAAGCGGCGGGTTTCGAAGATCATCCTCACGCGCCCGGCCGTCGAGGCCGGCGAGTCGCTGGGCTTCCTGCCGGGGTCGCTTACAGACAAGATCGACCCGTACCTGCGTCCCCTGTACGACGCGATGTACGGGATGCTCGAGCCCGAGTCGATCCCCAAGCTCATGGCCGCCGGAACGGTGGAAGTGGCGCCGCTGGCCTACATGCGCGGCAGGACTCTCGACGACGCGTTCGTCATCCTCGACGAGGCCCAGAACACGACGCCCGAGCAGATGAAAATGTTCCTCACCCGCCTCGGCTTCGGCTCGACCATGGTTGTCACCGGCGACGTCACCCAGATCGACCTCCCCGGGAAAACCGAGTCCGGGCTTCGCCTCGTCAGGCGCATTCTTCGCGACATTCCGGGCGTACGCTTTTGCGAGCTCAGCTCCGCCGATGTCGTCCGCCACAGGCTCGTCAGCGAGATCATCGACGCCTACGCCCGGTGGGACGAGGCCCGCGCGAGCGATCGCGAGGAGCTTGGCCCAGGACGCGGGGAGGGACCCGACGCGTACCGCCGCGAAAGGGGCGGCGGCCTGCACGAAGGACGTCGGGGCTTTGGCGGCGGGGACGGCGACGGGCTTGGCAACGACGGGCGCCTCCGCGGAAGGCGCCTCGAAAGGGAAAGCAGATGAGCATCGACGTCAACGACGAATCGGGTTTCGCTCCGGGAATCGACCTCAAGGAGGTCTCGGACCTGGCCAGGTTCGTCCTGGACCGCATGCGCGTGCACCCTGCCGCGGAACTCAACGTCCTGTTCGAAGACGAGGAGTCCATGGCCAGGCTCCACGTCGAGTGGATGGACCTCGACGGGCCCACGGACGTCCTTTCGTTTCCAATGGACGAGCTTCGGCCGGCGCCTATAGGGGAGGAGCCCCGCGAAGGGGTGCTGGGGGACATCGTCGTGTGCCCGCAGGTCGCCGCCAGGCAGGCCTACACGGCCGGGCACGCCGTCGCCGAGGAGGTTCTTCTTCTCGTAACCCACGGGATCCTCCACCTTCTGGGGTACGACCACGCCGAGGAAGACGAGCGACGCGAAATGTTCGACCTCCAGCGGCAACTGCTGCTCACCTTCCTGGCCGACAGGCGAGCCGACCCCGTCGCCCCCGAACCGACCGAAATATGAACGGCTCCAACGTGCCTCTCGCGGCGCTCGCCGCCCTTGCATTCGCGTGCTACGGCATCGGCGCCCTCTTCTCCGCCGGCCTGACCGCGCTGGGCCGGATCACCCGGGCCGAGGCGGCGGACGCGCCGAAGGCCTCGAAGAGAATGCTGTCGATCGTCTCCAGACGGCAGGCGGCCATCGCGGGGCTCATCTCGCTCCGCATATTCTTCACCTCGCTCGCCGCCGTCCTCGCCGCGCTTGCGCTTGCCTCGGTGTTTGACGAGTGGTGGGAGGCCGTCGGCGCGTACCTCGCCCTGACAGCCGCCGCCTCCCTGATGCTGAGAATCGTCTCTCCCGCGTCGATAGGCGCGAGGCGGCCCGTTGAAACGTTGGCGCTCATCTCCCTTCCGGCCGCCCTGGCCACCTCGGTCGCCTCCTCGGTGGTGCGCGAGGGGGAGGCCGACGACGAAGAGTTCGAGCAGCTGCACGAGGACCAGTTGGCCGTCATGGTCGAAAGGGTCTCGGACTCGACGGTCCTCGACGAGTCCGACCGCGAGCTTCTCCAATCCGTGTTCGACTTCAACCACACACTCGTGCGCGAGGTGATGGTCCCCCGCACCGACATGGTCTCGATCGGCATCGACGCGCCGCTGGACAAGGCGATGTCCCTGTTCACGCGCTCGGGTTTTTCCCGGGTTCCCGCAGTCGGCGAATCCGCGGACGATCTGCACGGAGTCGTCTACCTCAAGGACGTCTTGCGCCGCTGGCTGCGCGGGAACACGGAGTCCCTCACGGTGGCCGACCTCATGCGCGAGCCCGTTTTCGTCCCCGAGACGAAAGTGGTCGACGACCTCATGCGCGAAATGCAGGCCAACCAGGTGCACATCGCGCTCGTCGTCGACGAGTACGGCGGAATAGCGGGCCTCGTGACGATCGAGGACCTTGTCGAGGAGCTCGTCGGCGAAATCTCCGACGAGCACGATCGAAGCGCCCCCGAGGTCGACGTCGTCGAAGAAGGCGTGTACAGGGTTCCCGCACGCCTGCCGATCGCCGACCTCGGCGAGCTTTTCGGCGTTAAACTCGACGACGACGACGTCGACACCGTGGGAGGCCTCTTCGCCAAGCTCATCGGCAGGGTTCCCATCGCGGGCAGCCGAGCGTCGATCGGCGGCATCAGCCTGACGGCCGACCGATTCCAAGGCCGCAGGAGAAGGCTGTGGACCGTCCTCGCCCGTCGAGAAGACGAAGGAGAATCAGATGAGTGACTGGCCCGAAGGCTTCAGAGCGGGGTTCGTGTGCGTCGTCGGACGGCCGAACACGGGAAAGTCGACCTTGACCAACGCGCTTGTCGGCCAAAAGGTCGCAATAACCTCGGACCGCCCCGAAACCACTCGGCGGGTTGTCAGAGCCATCGTCAACCGCGAGGGCGGTCAGCTCATCCTCGTCGACACGCCTGGCCTGCACCGCCCCCGCACGCTGCTGGGCGAAAGGCTCAACGACATGGTCCGCGACTCCCTGAGCGACGTCGACGCCATCGTCATGTGCCTTCCGGCCGACGAGGCGACGGGTCCCGGCGACCGCTTCCTCCTGGGCCTCGTATCGAAACTCGCCTCGAAAAAGACCTCGATCGTCGCGGCGGTGACGAAATCCGACCTCGTCGGTCGCGCGGCCCTGGCAAAGCGGCTCCAGGAAGTGTCCGAGCTGGCCGACGTCGCGGAGGTCGTCCCCGTCAGCGCGGCAAAGGGGGAGCAGGTCGAGCTTTTGGCCTCGCTCCTCGTCGAGAGGATGCCCGAAAGCCCGCCCCTCTACCCCCGCGACGCCGTGACCGACGAAAGCGAGGAAACGCTTATAACCGAGCTCGTGCGCGAGGCGGCTCTGAGGGATCTGCGCGACGAGCTCCCGCATTCTCTGGCCGTGACGATCGAGGAAGTCGTCGGCGACCGCATCCACGTCAACCTCCACGTTGAACGCGATTCCCAAAAGGGAATCGTCATCGGCCGAGGCGGGGCCCAGCTCAAACGCATCAGAGTGCGGGCCCGCAAAGCGATCGAGCGGCTATTGGGCAGGAAGGTCAGCCTCGACCTCCACGTGAAGGTGACGAAAGACTGGCAGAGCGACCCCAAGAAAATGGGACGGCTGGGCTTTTAAATGGCCGCCCGGAGGAGAGGCGCGGACGGGGCCTCGACGTCGGACGTCGGGGCGCGCGAGGCGCGAGCGCTGCCCGCGCGCCATCCGAGGCTCCTCGCGTGGATTCTCGTCGTCTTCCTTCTCGGGATGTGGGGAAACTGGGCCGGCCCGCGATGGAATCCCGAGCCGATGCGCTCCGTCGTCGTTCCGGAGACGCCGGACACCGCCGTCGTCGGCAAGGCCCCCTCGCCCCCTGTCGGCACGTATCAGATTGAAAAACGGCAGGTGCAGATACGTTTGAGGGACGGAACGTCGATTCCCGCGCAGCTGACGACTCCCGTGGGCGTGCGCGGCCTCGTTCCGGGAATCGTCTTCGTCCACGGCACGGGGACGAAGACGACGAACGACTTCGACGAATCGACGGACCTCATCTCCTCGGCCGGCATAGCGACCCTCGTGCCGATGAAACGGACGGCGAACTATTCGACGACGCACCGCGACTACCTCGCGCTGGCCGACGACTACGAGGACGCGCTTTCCCACCTGCTCGGCGTCCCGGGCGTCGATCCCAAAAGATCTGGCCTGTACACGGTTTCGGAAGGATGCTTCATCGGGCCTATCATCGCGGCGCGCAACGCCTCGGTCTCCTTCGTCGTCCTCGTCTCGGCTCCGGTTCTGCCCATCCGCGTGCAGGGTGCGCTGGCGGCGGACGCCTACCTGCGGCGGCTCGGCGCGCCCAGCCAGATGAGGGAGGTCGTCTCCAAGCTTGTCGGCCAGCAATTCGGCGAGGATTTCCGCTACATCGACTTCGACGTGTCGCAGTACCAAAGGAAGATGACGATGCCCGTCCTCATGGTCTACGGGACGGACGACATGTCGATGCCCACGGTCCAAGGGCCGGTCATCATGCGCTCGGACCTCGAAAAGGCGGGCAACAACTCACTGACTGTCCGCTACTACAAGGGAGGGCACGGGCTGAAGGTCGACGGCGTCGCGCAGGCGGCCCCCATGAGGGACGTTTCCGACTGGGTCAACGGCCTTCCCTCCACGGCCTCGGCCGAGCCCAGGATAGCAGGGGAAAAGCCCGTCCAGGCTTACAAGGGGAAGAAGATGGCCGCAGCGCCCAAATTCGCCTCCGGAAAACAGCTCGTGCTCACACTGGGGGCCGGAGCGCTTGCGCTGATCGTTTCGTCTGTGCTTTTGGCCGTCGGGCGCATGCGAGTGCGCGGCAAGAGGCTCATCGACACGGGCGGAATGGGGACTTGCGTCGCGGCGTCTTCGGCCGGGATCATCGTAGCCTGGTGTGTCCTTGTGCTGTACCTTGTCGCCCTCGCCTATTATGCTGTGTCTTACCAGCGGAATCTCATCGTCGTTCAAGGCGGGTGGATCGCTTGCCAGGGAGCGGCGCTCCTTTCGGCGTGGCTTTTCGTCAGAGTTCCGTTCCGCTGGCAAGAAAAGAAGCCTAAGATGCGTGCGGGCGCCAAGGCCGTCGTCGGTGCGGCGCTCGGGGGGCAGATCGTTCTTCTCCTCATGCTCGCTTACTGGGGACCGTTCCCCTCCTTGAGGTGAATCGTACCCATTCCCAGGGTTGGCTTGAAAAACTGTCGTAAGGTTATTCGCATGCAGATAACAGTGGCTGGAGTGACCGATCCCGGAAGGATCCGGTTCAGGAACGAGGATCGGTACCTGCTCCACCCACCCATCCTCGCCGTCGCCGACGGAATGGGAGGCCACCTCGTCGGTGACAAGGCGGCTCAGACCGTCATAGACTCCTTGGCCGCGGTCCCGTGGGACGGCGTCGACGGCGCCGACGCGGCCGCGAGGCTGCAAAAGTGCGTGGACGAGTCCAGGGCGAAGATCGTCACCGTGATCAAGGAAGGGAAGATCGAGGAGACCGCAACCCGCGTGGGCGCCCAGCCCGGAGCGGGCACCACCGTCGCGGGCGCCGTCTACATAGAGGCAGAGGCGAAGTGGCTCGTTTTCCACATCGGCGATTCGCGCGTCTACATGTGGCGCGAGGGGCGGCTCCGGCGGCTGACCCGCGACCACTCGCTTGTCCAAGAGCTCATCGACGAGGGCGAGCTGACGGAGGAGGAGGCCCGAGTCCACCCCCGCAAGGCGGTCATCACC
>NZ_DBHHEV010000061.1:14863-15231 GCF_057238965.1 Peptidiphaga sp. | reverse complement strand
AGAGTGGGGACCGCGGCTGCGGCTATGGCCGCGGCCGTCGGCGCCTTGCCCCTCGCCCGGCGGCGCTCGGGCGATTCGCCTGACGCGGACTGTGCCGACGGCGGCAGGTCCGACGTGGCCGGCGCCGACGAGGGACGGTCCGATGCGGATTGCGACGGCCGCGTAGCCGGCTGCTTGCTGCTGACGTGCATATTGTACTTCCTTGATTTCCGAAGGTTTTCGTTTCGAGCGGTCAAATTGGATAGTAGAACTATCTAGTTCAACAGGATAGCATTGCTATCCAATCGTGCAAATCAAGGAAGGAGACGGCTGTGCGGATCTCGGAGCTTGCCCGCGAATCGGGAACGTCGGTGGCCACGATCAAGTAC
>NZ_DBHHEV010000061.1:0-14853 GCF_057238965.1 Peptidiphaga sp. | reverse complement strand
GGGCACGTGAAGCGGCTGCGGCTCATTCGCGCGATGGTCGAGGTGCTCGGGGCATCGATCGAGCAGGTGCGAAAGATTCTTCGGGCGGCGGACGACGCCGATCGCGACCCCCTCTTTGCGATGTCGGAGGCGACGGCGGCTTTGCCGACGGTGAACGGCCCGGCGGCGCGCGATTCGAAAGTGCGTGAACTGCTTGCCCGAATAGGGTTTGAGAGGATTGTGCGCTCGCAGGACGCGAACGCCGAGGCGGTGGTCGAGCGGCTCTCCGCCGCGATCGACTTTTGCGAAAAGCTCGGCGTGCCCATGGACGAGGGCCAACTGAGAGTCTACGCCGGAGCTGCCTTCGAGATGGCCGAAAGCGATTTCGCCCGCATACCCGAGGGGGAAGGGGCGGTCGAATTCGCCGTGCTCGGCACCGTGTCCCGCGAGCCCGTGCTGTTGGCCATGCGGCGGGCGGCGCATCAGGAAATCGGACACCGGGCAGCCTCCGGTCTGAAAGAGAGCGGCGCCCCCTCCCTCGGCGAGTGAGCCGGGCCGTTCGGCCGGCGAGGGCGTTCGGGCTGGCGGACGCATTCGGTTGGCGACGGCGTTCGGCCGGTGATGGCGTCCGACTGGCACAATGTTTCCATGCACGTGCGCGACTTCTCAGAGGACGAACTGCTTGGATTGATCCGTCCGCATCTGCCGAGAGCCGAGGGAATCGAGGTGCCAAGCGGGGACGATTGCGCAGTGATCGGCCTGGCGGCGGGCAATGTCGCGATCTCCACGGACATGCTCGTCGAAGGGTCGCATTACCTTCCCGAGTGGTCCACGGGGTACGACGTCGGATGGCGGGCGGCCATGCAGAACGCCGCCGACGCCGCGGCCATGGGCGCCCGCCCCGTCTCCTTCGTTGCGGCCCTCAGCGTGCCCGGCGATCGCGACGTGGAATGGCTCGTCGAGTTCGCGCGCGGCATGGGCGAGGCCGCCAGACGCGTCGGCGCCGGCGTCGACGGCGGGGACCTCACCCGGGGCCCCGCAACGGCGGGAGTGACCGTCGTTGGCGACCTTTCCGGCCGCCCGCCGATCCTGCGGTCCGGGGCAAGGCCGGGAGACCGCCTCATCCACTGCGGAGTCCTCGGGTGGTCAGCCGCCGGCCTGCACTTTCTCAGGAGCGGCGCCGTCGCTCCCGAATGCGCAAGCGTCCTGCCCGCCGAGGGCGAGCGTTCCACCGCGCCGAACGGACGGGCCCCCGACGGGGCGGAGGCCGTCGTCGCGGTCTACAAGCGCCCCAATCCGCCCGTCGCCCTCGCCTTGGCCGCCTGCGCCGCAGGGCGGATAGGCGCCCTCATGGACGTCTCCGACGGGCTGGTGCGCGACGCCTGGCGCATGGCCGAAGCCTCGAATGTGGGCATCGACATAGATCCGGCTGCGATCAAGTGCGACGTCGACGGCCTGGTGCGTGTCGGCGTGAGGCGCGAGCTTGCCGAAGGCATGGTCCTCGGCGGGGGAGAGGACCACGGATTCCTTGCGACGACGTCGAATTCCGTGCCCGAAGGGTGGCGGCAGATCGGCTTCGTGCACGAGCTTGGCCCCGGGGACGAAAGGGAGGCGGGAGGTTTCGTGACCTATGGTGGCCGGAATATTCCGAGGGTGACTGGGTGGGATCATTTTCGCGCTGAGCGTGTTTAGCTTTACTCAATGTAGGCGAATGCTGATAGTGTCGAAACCACGATCGAAAGGAAGCACAATGCAGTTTGTTACTCTGAACAACGGTGTGAAGATGCCCGTTCTCGGTTTCGGTGTATATCAGATTCCGCCGTCGGACACCGAGCGGGCGGTTTCCGAGGCGCTCGAAGTCGGATACCGGCATATCGACACGGCTGCCGTCTACAAAAACGAGGAAGCCGTCGGCAAGGCGATAGCGGCGAGCGGAATTCCGCGGGACGATCTTTTCGTCACCACCAAGGTGTGGATTTCCGACGCCGGCGAGGATGCGGCCCGCGCGGCTTTTGAGCGTTCGGCGGAGAAGCTCGGCCTCGACGTCGTCGATCTTTACCTCATTCATCAGCCTTTCGGCGACGTCTACGGCTCTTGGAGGGCACTGGAGCGCCTGAATGAGGAGGGCCGCGTCCGTGCCATCGGCGTGTCTAACTTCCACAACGATCGGCTGGCCGACCTCATTGCTTTCAACCGCGTCGTTCCGGCTGTCAACCAGGTCGAGACCCACCCCTTCCTCCAACGCTTCGCCGACCAAGAATTCATGGCGGGCGAGGGCGTGCAGATCGAATCGTGGGCGCCCTTCGCCGAAGGCCGCAACAATCTGTTCACCAACCCGACCCTCTCGTCGATTGCCCGCGCGCACGACAAGTCGGTTGCGCAGGTGGTCCTCCGCTGGCTCATCCAGCGAGGCGTCGTCGTCATTCCCAAGTCCGTCAGGCGCGACCGGATGGAGGAAAACTTCGACGTTTTCGACTTCGAGCTCGCCGATTCGGACATGGCCGTCATCACGACGCTGGAGAAGGGCGAACCGCTCTTCATTGACCATCGCGATCCCGCGGCCGTCGACGCGCTCAAGGGCATAACAGTCGAGTGACGGCTGCCGGGCCGCCTTCAGGCAAACGGCAGCAAAAAGGGGCCGTTGTTCGGCCCCTTTTTCGCGCGCGTCGCGCTCAGCGGCGCGGAGCGCGCTCGATCTTGCCCGCCTTGAGGCAGGACGTGCAGACGTTGACGCGCTTGCGAGCGCCGTTGACGAGGGCGCGAACGCGCTGAATGTTCGGGTTCCAACGGCGGCTGGTCCGCACGTGGGAGTGCGAGACGCGCTTGCCGAAGCTCGGGTGCTTGCCGCAAATTTCGCAGACAGAAGCCACGATTGTCTCCTTCGTACGCTGACGGGACGCCAGCGGCGTCTCTTTTCTGTGTCGCCGACTCCGTGCCACCAAACGCCGCATGGTCCTCAAAGGCCATACCCTTGCCTTCGGCGGCTGCATGCTTTCGGGCCGCTCGGCGGCTGGGCGTCGATCGGCGGCCGTGTGCCAGGTGACGGCAACCCGTCAATTGTAGCCGTGGTTGCGTTTCGTGTCCAAGCGAGCGTGGCGGTGGCATCCGACACTCTCCGGTAGTCTGGGACAGTCGGAACGGCTGACTGAGGACGCCGACGGCGGATCTTGAGGCCGTCGTCGATTTCGTCCCCGTCCGAATCTGCGGCCGTTCGGCTGGTTCGGACGTCCGGTTGGCGCGGGCGCCGGCGGGAGCGTCGGCGCAGCGAAACGATGCGATCGAGAAAGGTTTGTGCCATGGTTCGTGAGGCGGTCGCCTCTGACGGCTGGAGCGCTCTCGAACGCCCCCTAGAGCGCGCACTGGGAAAGCGCGCGGCCGCGGCTCTGGCGAAACTCGAACTTCGCACCGTGGGCGACCTTCTGGGCCACGCCCCCTTCAGATTGGCCCATCGCGGCGAGCTCATGCCGTTGGCCGACGTCCGCGAGGGCGAGGCGGCCACCGTAGTGGCCCGAGTGACGGACTCGAGGATGCGGCCGATGAACTCGCGGCGAGGCCACATCCTCACGGTCCGCGTCGCCGACGGCGTGAACGAGCTCGATCTGACCTTTTTCGGCAAAAGCCCGCGCACGCTCGAATTCCACGCCAAGCGCCTGGCTTCCGGCGTCGTCGCCAGCTTTTCGGGGACCGTCTCCTCGTACCGAGGCGGCCTCCAGCTGACCCATCCGGAATACGAGCTCGTCGAAGACGAGTCCGACGTAGCCAAGCTCGCCCGCCCGATTCCGATCTACCGCGCCACGGACCGGCTTCCCTCGTGGCACATTCGGAAGGCCGTCCAGTCCGTTCTGCAGTCCCTCGCGCCTTCGGACGTCCCCGACCCGCTCCCCGGCGAGTACCTGGCGGCCCATCGACTGCCTTCGAAGTTCGAAGCCATGCGCGCCCTGCACTGCCCGGAAGACGACGAAGAGTGGCGCGCGGCCCGCCTGCGAATGGCCCACGAGGAGGCCTACGTTCTGCAGGCCGCCCTGGCTCAGCGCTCCCATCGCGCGCGCGAGCGGGCCACGGCGCCCTTCCCCTTGGCGGACGGGGGCCTGCTCGCCCAGTTCGACGCCGACCTGCCCTACGAGCTCACGTCGGGACAGAGGGAAGTGTCCGCCGACATCGCCGCCGATCTGGCCAAAACGGCGCCGATGCGCAGGCTGCTGCAGGGCGACGTCGGCTCGGGAAAGACGGTCGTGGCGCTGCGGGCAATGCTCCAGGTGCTCGACGGAGGCGGTCAGGCCGCGCTGCTCGCGCCGACCGAAGTGCTCGCCTACCAGCACATGCGCACGATCGAGGCGCTCGTCGGCCCGCTCGCGCCGGTCGAACTCCTGACGGGCTCGCTCCCGGCCGCCCAGCGCCGCCGGACGCTGGCCCGCATCGCCTCCGGCCAGGCGGGGCTCATCGTGGGCACGCACGCGCTCTTCTCAGACGACGTCGCGATTCCCTTCCTGGGGCTCGCCGTGGTCGACGAGCAGCATCGCTTCGGGGTCGACCAGCGTGACGCGCTGGCGGGAGAGGGCGTCCACACCCTCGTCATGACGGCCACCCCGATCCCGCGCACGATCGCCATGAGCGTCTTCGGCGACCTCGACGTCTCCGTGCTGCGCGAGCTTCCCGCGGGCCGTGCGGAGGTCTCCACGACCGTCGTCCCGGCTTCGAAGGAGGCGTGGGTCGAACGCGTGTGGGAGCGTCTGGGGGAGGAGGTCCGCGGCGGAGGGCGCGCCTACGTCGTATGCCCCCGCATCGAGGACGACGACGAAGGGCTGCCGCTCGCCTCGGTCGCCGATGTTTCGGCGGAGCTTCGCGAAAAGAGCGCGCTCGCCGGAATCGGGGTCGGGACGATGCACGGGCGCATGTCCTCCGAAGAGAAAGCCGAAGCCATGGAGCGCTTCGCTTCGGGGCGCGATCCGATCCTCGTGTCGACGACCGTCGTCGAGGTCGGCGTAGACGTTCCCGAAGCCACCGCGATGGTGATTTTGGACGCGGACCGCTTCGGCCTGTCCCAGCTGCATCAGCTGCGCGGCAGGATCGGCCGGGGGACGGCGCCCGGCGTGTGTTTGGCCGTCACGTCGGCCGAAAAGGGGAGCCTCGCGCTCAGACGGCTGGAGGCCTTCGCCTCAACGACCGACGGCTTCGCCCTGGCGGAGCTCGACCTCCAGCTGCGAAGCGAGGGGGACGTGCTGGGGGCGGCCCAGGCGGGGCGAGGCTCGCACCTGCGCTTCCTGTCCGTCGCCAAAGACAGAAAGGTCATCGAGACGGCCAGAGCCGCCGCGCGCGAGGCGGTGGCCGCAGACCCCGAGCTCGCCGAGCACCCGGCCCTCGCCGACGCGGTGGCGGCCATCGACGCGGGGAGGGCGGACTATCTTGAGCGGGGATGAGCCGCCTTGAAGGGAGAGGAGCTCTCTTGAACGGGGACGGGGCTCGGCAGGCCCGCTGCCGCTCCGGCGGCGTCGACCTCGACGGGTCGGCGAAGCGGAGGAGGCGTGAAAGGCGAACGGACATGGAATGCGAGGAGTTATGACCCGGATAGTCGCGGGCGCCGCGAAAGGGCGCACGATCAAGGTTCCGGCCAGCGGCACGCGCCCGACGAGCGAGCGTGTGCGCGAAGCCCTTTTCTCACGGCTTGACCACCTCGGATACATCGAGGGATGCGCGGTGCTCGACCTCTACTCCGGCTCTGGGGCCCTCGGCCTGGAGGCAGCCAGCCGCGGCGCCGCCTTCGTCGAGTGCGTCGAATCCTCCCGCAAAGCCGCGGAACTCATTCGAGCCAACGCCAGGGCCCTCAATCTCCGGGCCAAGGTCAGCTGCATGCGGGTCGAGTCCCGGCTGGCCGACCCGTCGCAGACGGCTTTCGACGTCGTCTTCCTCGACCCTCCCTACGACCTTGACGAAGGGCGGCTCGCGGCGGTCCTGGCCCGCCTGCCCGGCGTCCTCGCGCCCGACGGCGTGGCCGTGGTCGAAAGGTCCTCGCGCTCGCCGGAGCCCGCCTGGCCCGCGGGTTTTGCGACGACCGACGAACGCGCCTTCGGGGATACGCGCATTTTCAGCGTTTCGCCCGCTAGGCTTGACGCATGACCATCGCCGTGTATCCCGGATCCTTCGATCCCGTCACCCTGGGGCACGTGGACATCGCCGTGCGCGCCCGCGCCTTCGCCGACGAAGTGATCCTCGCCGTCGGCCTCAACGCCTCCAAGCGGCACGCGTTCGACCCCGCTCGGCGGCTGGCTATGGCCGAGGCGGCCGTCGAAAGGCTCGACGGCGTGCGCGCCGTTCCCATGCCCGGCCTTCTCGTGGACTTGTGCAGAGAGCTCGGCGCGGACGTCGTCGTCAAGGGGCTGCGGGGCGAAGCCGATTTTTCCGCGGAAAAGCCCATGGCCCTCATGAACCGCAGCCTGACGGGCATCGAAACGGTCTTCGTCCTGGGCGACCCCGTCTTGGCGCACATCGCCTCCTCCCTCGTCAAAGACGTGGCGCGGCACGGAGGGGACGTCACAGATCTTGTACCGCCGGGCGTGGCAGAGGCCCTCGCCGGCATTCATCGCACCGAGGAGCAACAATGACTTCACCCGACGCCGCCTCCGTCGTCGACATTCTGGACCAGCTGATCGACATCGTCCGCTCTGCGAGGTCCGTGCCCATGTCGGCCTCGGCAATGGTCAACAGATCGCAGGTCGTCGAGCTGCTGACGACCGCGCGCGACATTCTTCCCGATCAGCTCGTCGAGGCGGACGGCCTGCTCGCCGAAGTCGACTCGGTGACGGCGCGCGCGCACGACGAGGCCGCCCGCATTCGCGAACGGGCCGAGCACGACGCCGAGGACATCGTCGCCCAAGCGCGCGAGCAGGCCGCGCGCCTGGTTTCCCAGGACGCTGTGACCGTCGCGGCGAAGTCCCAGGCGCAACGGATCATCGACGACGCAACGAACCAGGCCGAGACGATGAAGAAGGGCGCGGACGAATACTCGGACGAGCGCCTGCGCGAGCTGCAGGACCAGGTGGCCGAGCTCGGCAACTCCATGGACGCGCTTTCCCGCGAGTTTCAAGGGAAGATCGACGTCGTCCTCGGCCAGGTCAAGGCCGGGCGCCGGGTCATCGCCGAGCGGCAGGGGGAGATCGATCCCGTGGACGAAGGAATGGAGTACGAGGAGGACTCGTGGACGTGAGAAGCCCCTTCGTCGTCGATCTGGCGTCCCTTCCGCGGCAGGAAGGCGCTTCGATTGAGTGGGAGCGCACGCTTGACGCGCCCGCGGACCTGGGCACGGAGCTGATCGGCGTTCCCGAAGGCAGCCCGCTCGACGTGCGGCTGACCTTGCAGTCGGTTTCCGAAGGCGTGTACGTCGGCGGGTCCGTCGCCGCCCACGTCGTCGGCGAGTGCGCCAGATGCGTGCGCCGCTTCGAGTACGACGTCGACGAGGCCGTCGGCGAACTGGCGTTCTATCCCGAGAGGAGGCTCGCCCTCATCGAGGAGGGCGACGAGGAAGCCGAGGAGTTTCCCGTCATCGAGGACGGCCACGTGGACGTCGAGCCCGTCCTGCGGGACGCGATCGTCCTTTCGCTCCCGTTCACGCCGCTGTGCGAGCCGGATTGCCAAGGCCTGTGCTCCGGCTGCGGCAAGCGGTGGGACGAGTTGCCCGACGACCATTTCCACCCCCTGCCGACGAACGAGGACGACCCGTTGGCGGCCCTCGAAGCCAAGCTCCGCGGAGACATGGAACGGTGAGCTATCGCGAACTCGTCGAACGGTGGGGCGTAGACATAAACCGCCCCCTGCTCAGGCTCGCCCTGACGCACCGTTCCTTCGCCTTCGAGCACGGTGAGCCGCACAACGAACGGCTCGAATTCCTCGGCGACTCCGTTTTGGGATTCATCGCCGCGGACAAGGTCTTCCGCGAGTTTCCAGACTCGCGCGAGGGCGACATGTCGCGGATGAAGACCTTCGCCGTCTCCGAGAAAGCCCTCGCCTCGATCGCACGGGAGCTGGAGCTCGGCCGCTTCATACGTCTGGGGCGCGGCGAGGACCTCAGCGGGGGCCGGGACAAAGACTCCATCCTCTCCGACACCGTCGAGGCGCTTATAGCCGCTACCTACCTTCAGCACGGCTTGGACGTGGCGCGAAAGACAGTCGAGAGGCTCGTGGCGGCGAAAATCGAGGACGCGTCGCTTTTGGGGCCCAACCTCGACTGGCAGACGAGCTTCGAGGAGGTCGCGCACGAGCGCGGGATGGTCGGATCCCTCCAATTCGAGCTCACGAGCGAGGGCCCCGACCACCGGCGCGTCTACACTGCCGTGGCCTCGATGGGCGGACGCGTGTGGGGAGAGGGCACGGGAAGCTCGAAGAAGGCCGCGCGGCAGGCTGCGGCGCAAGTCGCCTACCGCGCTATCACGGCCGAAAATGGCGATTAACCGCGAATGTGTAATGCCGTTCCCGTGTAGGTATGATAGAAGCAGGTCCGTGTAAAGGGGAGTGTATGGCATCAGACGATGACATCAGAGTCATGATCATCGACGATCACGAAGTGGTGCGCCGAGGCATCGCGGAAGTCGTCGACCGCATGGACGGCCTCATCGTCGTCGCGGAGGCCGGAAGCGTCCAGGAAGCGATCCGTCGCGGGGAGCTTGTCCACCCCGACGTCGCGCTCGTCGACCTCCGCTTGCGAGACGGCACGGGAATCGACATCATCCGCCGCCTCACAGAGGCCGTTCCGGACACGAAGTGCATCGTGCTGACGTCCTTCGACGACGACGAGGCGCTCGCCGAGGCCCAGGCCGCGGGCGCGAAGGCGTACCTCCTCAAATCCGTGCGCGGCGCCGAGATCACGGAGAACATCAAGGCAGTGGCCTCGGGAAGGGTCCTTCTCGACGAGCGGACCGTGTCGAGGCGCAGAGCCGACCACGCCGACCCCACCGCCGACCTCACCCCTTCCGAGCGGAGGGTCCTCGAGCTCATCGGCGACGGCCTTTCGAACCGCGAGATCGGCGACCGCCTGGGTGTGGCAGAGAAAACCGTCAAAAACCACATCACCTCGCTCCTGTCGAAAATGGGGCTTCAGCGCCGCACGCAGGTCGCCGCATGGGTCGCCGGCCAGCGAGCGGCCGGTTGGCGCCACGGCTCGTAGCCGGGCATACGGGGGCATTGCGCGTGCCGTGCCGGAGAGGGCCGGCCGCGATTCCTGAGGCCCGTCTCTAAAGCGGCGACGGCAGACGGCGTCGGCCAGCCAGCCCGGCCTCATTCGACGAGCGCCGTCCATTCGATCTTCGTCCCTCCGCCGTTTTCGCCGCCGCTGCCCGGACGGATGGAAAAGGTGCCGTGGTGGCGCCGCGCACGGGCGGCAAGATTCGACAGCCCCGAGCGCCGGCTGAGGTCGCGGCCGATGCCCTGCCCGTCGTCGATCACCGTGACGGAGACCCTGTGGTTTTCTATCGCGATTTCGACCTCCACGGATGTGGCTCGCGCATGTTTGGCTGCGTTGGCTATGCATTCGCGCACGACTGCGACGACGTCGTCGGCCACGTCGGCCCCGAGTTCGTCGTCGATCTCGGTGTGAAGCCCCCCGTCAACCGCAGTGCCGAGGTTGACGATCCGCAGCGTCGGGCGGAACCCCAGGAGTTTCGCGCCGTGTTCGTCCTCTCGGCGCAGCCGCGAGACGATCGGCGCCGTCGCCTGCGGATCGCGAAGCGAGTAAATGATCTGCCGGATTTGCCCCACGGATTCGTCGATCGAATTGATGGCGTTGTCGAGGCTTTCAAGGGCGGTTTCCGGCGCGGCCCCCGAGGCCGCCAGGTCGTTGCGCACGGCCGTCAGCTCCATGCCCGAGGCGAAGAGCTGCTGTATGGCCAGATCGTGGAGGTCGCGAGAGATCTGGGCGCGCTCCTCCAGCTGGGAGGCCTGGGCTTGAATGTGGCGGGCGTCGGCCAGCTGCAGGGCGAGCGCGGCCTGCTTTGCCACGGCCTCGGCCATGGCGAGGTCGGACAGGTCGAACTCCTGTTTGTCCTGCGCGCGCAGGAGGATGATGACGCCCATCGTCGAGCCTTTGGCGACCATGGGCGCGTAAAGTGCGCTTCCGTAGGAGGCGAGCATCGGAACCTGCAGGTGAGCTTGGCGCGACATCGAGTCGATGATCATTCCCTGCCCGTCGCGGATGACGCTCTGCGCGCGTCCCGTCGGGGGAAAATCGACGCCGACGATGTCGGAGGTGCCTTCGCCGTCGGCTATCTCGCAGGTCCATGCGCCGGCAACGCCCTCGAGGACGATGAGCGCGACGTCGGCCTTGGCCACGCGCCGCATCTCGTACGCGATGAGCGCGAGGACGTCCTCCTCGTCCTTGCCCTCGAGAAGGGCCGTGGAAATGGCGCGAGAGGCGGCGATCCACTGCGCCCTGACCACGGATTCGGCGAACAGCCGCGAATTTTCCACCGCGATGCCTGCCGCTCGGGCCAGCATCGTGATCGCTTCGCCGTCGTCGTCTGAAAAGCCCCCATCCTTGTGGGCGAGATAAAGGTGCCCGAAAGAGCGCCCGCGCACCATGAGCGGCACGCCGAGGAAGTTGTCCATGGGCGGGTGGTCGTCGGGCCATGGGGGATCGGGGAATTCCTCGGCGAGGTTGTTTCGGATGATGTAGGCGTCGTCAGGCATCTCGCCGAAAAGCCCGTACCCCATGGGGGGATGGCCGATGAGCCCGCTGGACATCGAATCCACGCCCGAATAGACGAGCTGGACCGTGTTTCCTCTGAGGTCGAGCACCGAGAGCGCGCCGTAGCGGGCTCCCGTCAAGGTCGCCGCGGATTCGACGAAGGCCTGGAGCGCCGAGTAGCGGTCCAGCCGCGAGGTCAGGTCGAGGGCCCTTCTGAGAAGCTCGCTTGGGTCGATCATCGGCTGCTCTCCTCTCGTGAAAGCGACCATCGGTAGGCGGGAAGCGAAGCGGCGAGCTCGTCGTGGGCGCCTTGCGCGAGAACGCGGGCCTTTTCGCCGACCTTGTCGAGGACGACGACGGAATCGACCCCTTCGAGCGCTGTCAGGCGGTGTGAGACGAGAATGACCGTCTTGCCCTCCGTGGCTGCAAGGTCTCGGATGAGCGCGTCCGCCGTCTCCCCGTCGAGGTGCTCGGCCGGCTCGTCGATCAACAGGAAGTCTGCGGCGGAAGCGAGTGCCCGGGCGAGGAGGAGTCGCCTGCGTTCGCCTCCCGAAACCGTCGTCGCCTCGGCGCCGAGGACGGTGTGGACGCCGTCGGGAAGCTCCGCCAGCCACGGTCCCAGCCCCGCTTTGACCAGCAGCCCGGCGGCCTCCTCTTCCGACACATCCCGGCGGGCAACCCTCAGGTTCTCCAGGATGCTCGTCGCGAACAGGTGGGCGTCCTCGGCCGTCAGCGTCAAAGACGTCGAGACTTCCGCGCGCGGGATGAGATGAACAGGCCTGCCGCCAAGCAGGACCGACCCCGCCTTGGGCTCGAGCATCCCGGCGAGTGTGTAGAGAAGCGTCGTCTTGCCTATTCCCGACGGTCCGACGACGGCGAGGGACGAGCCGCGCTTGACTGCGAGGTCGATGGGGGCGCTCAGCTCGGGTCCGCCCGGCCAGCCGATGACGAGGCCCTTTGCAACCAGGCTCTCGGCGCCGGTCCCCGTCTCGGCGGGGCTGGACGCGGCGAAGCTCCCGGCGGTCCGGCGCGTCGCGGCGCCCGGCTTCGCGACATCCGCGTTTGCTCCGGAGCTTGTCGGCGTGGATTCGGCGGGATCGGTGGCCTGCGCGCCGTCAAGCAGGTCGAGTATCCGTTTCGAAGCCGCCGCCGATCGAACGAGCTGCACGGCCGCCTCGCCGAGGGGATCGACCGCTTCGAAGGCCGCGAGCGGCACGAGGGCGACGATTGCCAGCTCGACGGGCGTGAGGGCGCCGCCTGCCACTTCGCCTCCGCCGACGACAAGTGCGGCGAGGACGGCGCATCCCGTTGCCAAGGTCTCGATTGCCGAGAAGAGGGCGCCCGGCCTGGCGGCGGCGTCGCGATTGGCGAAGATCCTTCGTTCGGCGTCGTCCAAAGCCGACGCGAGAGCGCCCATCCGCCCGGAGACGCGCAGTTCGTCGCTGGATTCGAGCATGGTGAGCGAAAGCGCGGCGAGCTCCGCCCTGTCCTCGACCTGCTGGATTTCCGCCAGGCGCGCTCCGCGCATCGACGCGTACGGGCCGACAAGGCCCGCTGCGGCCAGGCAGCAGGCGAGCGTCAGGGCGACGGCGGGGGAGAAGAAGGCGACGACTGCCACGCTTGCCGCCGAGGCGAAGACCGCCACGGCGATGGGCAGCAAAGCGCGCACCACGAGGTCGCCGACGGCCTCGACATCCCTGCCCGTGCGCGCCAAAAGGTCGCCCCGACGTATCCGCGTCACCCTGTCGATGCGCGAGTCGGCGAGCCTCGAGTAGACGGCCGACCGCAGATTCGACATGCCTCGAAGCGCCACGGAGTGGCTCGTCAGCTGCCGAAGGTAGCGGAAAACGGGGCGGCTCGCGCCGAAGGCTCGGACGATTGTCGCCGCCAAGGCCAGGGAGGCCACGAGCGGCGTCTGCGAGGCGCGGGCGATGAGCCAGGCGGAGACCGCTGCAAGCCCGACGGCGCACACGAGCGTCGCAACCCCCGTGACGACGGACCAGGCCAGCGGGGCCTTCGCGACGCCGAGCAGGGCAAAGACGCGCCGCAAGGCGATGCGCTCCGATTTGGGCAGCGCCTTCATCGCCCTCCTCCCGTCGACGTCGGGTCCGTCGCGCCGTTTTCCGCCGCTTCGGCTGCTTCCGGGGCCTGATTTCTTTCGGGGGCGTCGCTTCTGGCTGCGACGTCGATCACCGCATCGGCCTCCTCGATGAGCGCCGACCTATGGGCGACGGCGAGCACCGTGTGCCCCGTTGCGCGCAGCTCGCGCACTGCGCGTGCGACGAGCTCTTCGGAGGCCGCGTCGAGGTGGGCCGAAGGCTCGTCGAGAAGCACGAAAGGCCGAGGTTTCACAAGGGCGCGCGCAAGCGCCAAACGCTGTCGCTGACCCACCGACAGGCCGGCCCCGCCGTGGCCGATTCTGGTGTTCCAGCCGTCGGACAGACAGGCCACGACTTCGTCGAAACCCGTGACGGACGCCGCCCGTTCGAGCTCGCCTCCGAGGGGGCAGCCCATGTTCTCGAGCACCGTCCCGGGAAGGATCGCGGGCCTCTGGGGAACCCACGAGATCTGCCGCCACAGGCTCTCCTTCGAGATGCATTCGATCGGCGTGCGCCCGATCCTCGCGCTTCCCGACGTCGGAGAGACAAGCCCTAGGACGACGGCCGCCGCGGTGGACTTGCCCGCACCGGACCTCCCGCGGAGAACCGTCACTTTGCCGGGCTCGATGCGGGCCGTCAGATCGAAAGGGGCGACGGTTGCGCGTCCCGGGGAGGCGACGCTGAGCCGGTCGAAGACCACGGGCGAGACAGCCAGGTCGGGGCAGGGCAGGTCCGAGGCCGCCTTCCCCGGAGCCTCCGATTGTCGCGAAGCCTCTGCCTCCCCCTCGCTTTCGAGCACGTCGAAGACGCTTTCGGCTGCGGCGACGCCGTCGGCGGAGGCGTGGAACTGCGCCCCGACCTCCCGAAGCGGCTTGAAGCACTCGGGGGTGAGCATGATGATCGCGAGGCCGGAGAAGAGGTCGAGGCCGCCCCCGACCATGCGCAGGCCGACCTCGACGGCGACGAGCGCCGTCGACACCGTCGTAAGAAACTCCAGGACGGCCCCCGAAAGAAAGGCGACGTAGAGCGTCTTCATCGTGGTGCGGGCGTAGGAGTCGCCCAGGTCCCGCACGCGTTTGCGCGGCGCCGTTTCGCGGCCGAGCCCCTTGAGGGTGGACAGGCCGGCGAGAAGGTCGAGGAGTTGGGAGCCCAGGCGCTGCATGGCTCGCAGGCGCTCTTTTGAGTGCGCCTGCGTCATCTTCCCCACGAGGATCATGAATATCGGGATGAGCGGCAGGCAGACGAGGATCGCGACGGCGCTGATCCAGTCCAACCACACGACGGCTGCAAGGGTGGCCGGCGTCGCCAGGCACGTGAGGATCAGCTGCGGAAGGAACCTGACAAAGTACGGTTCGAGCGCGTCAAGGCCCTCGGTTGCGAGCGTGACGGTCGAGCTTGTCTTCCCGTCGGCGAGCCAGCGCTGCCCCCTTCCCGCCGCGGAATCGAGGACAAGTCCGCGCAGTTGCGCGATGGTCCGCAAGGCCGCGCGATGGCCTGCCGCCTCCTGCGCGTATCCCACGAGCGCCCTCCCCGCAAACGCCCCGGCGACGAGGCCCAAGGGCAGGCCGAGGCCCGCCGGGGAGCCGCCGCCCGAAACGAGCCGGGCGAGCGCAGCCGCCGTCGCGCAGCACTGGACGACGGCGAGGATCGTCGTCGCCATGCCCGCGGCCACAAGAAAGGCCATATAGGCCCTGGCCGAACGCGCGTGGCGCAAAAGTCGGGGGTCGAGGGGCTTCACTCATCTGTCCTTCGGTCGATTCCCCCGTACCTTATCGGACGACGGCGCCCGCCAGGGCCAGGCCCGGGCTCAAGGGCCTCACGCGTTCTCGAAGCTCCGGACCTTCTTGGGCTCGACGGAGATGCGCCGCGAGAAAACCTTGTACGACCAAACCGTGTACCCGAGGACGATCGGAACGAAGACAAGCGCGGCGGCCGACATGATCGTCTGCGTGTTGCCGGTGGCCGCGGCTTGAGCGAGAGTGAGGGAGTAACGCGAATCCACGGATGACTTGAGGGCGTCGGGGAAGATCGTGGACCAGATGAAGACCACTGCCAAGGCGCTGGCGAGGAAATGGGCCATGAAGGCCGCGCCCTCGCGGTCCTTGT
>NZ_DBHHEV010000060.1:0-15575 GCF_057238965.1 Peptidiphaga sp. | reverse complement strand
GGTGTTCCGTCCAACGCCATAACTCAGACATGCGCTAGCGCAGGTCGATGACGCCCGTGCCCACTTCGATGTTTTTCGTCGACGCCGCAATCGCCGCGAGGATCGGCATGGGCGAGGATCCTTGGGGAGCGAAATGGTGGACGCGGAAGTATGCGCCGTTGACGCCGATCTCGTCCGCGGCCCGCGCGAGCTCAATCTGCTGGCGGAGCGCCTCTCCGGCGAGCGGCCCGTGTTTGCCGTCGAGCGAATGATGGCCAAAGCTGAGGAATCCGAATGACTTCATAGTTGAAGATTAAATCATCTGCGAGCCCATGTCGATATGAGGTGGCTCACGGCGCCCCGCCGGCGACTCACAGCACTGTCGCGAGCGCGGCCGCATGGACAAGGGCGGCGAAGGCGGCGCCGACGGCCATTCCTTTCAGGCGATTCGCGACGGCAGCCACGACGTCGGCGATTTGCGCGGCGACGGCGACGCCGAGAAGCAACGCCGTCGCCCGCTCGTCGGGGGCGGCCCACGCGACGGCAGACACGGCCAAACCGAGCGGGATGGCGCGTCCTGCGTACATGGCGGCATAGAGGCGCGCGCCTTCGACATCGGCGCGCACGTCCGAGCCGCCGCATTCCCCCAGGGCCTCGCCCTCACCACGAAGCCCGTTCAACGCCTCCGGTCGAATCAACGCGAGGACGCCGAATGCGGCCGACCCCAGCGCCATCAGCGAATTTGCGACATTTAGCCATAACGGCATAATCGCTCCTCCTTTCAGATCGTTCTGTTCTCAATCATTCATTTATGAATTAATCATAATGTTACCCTCTTGGCGTGGACGACGTCGACGGCATGACGATCCTCCAGGCGGCGTGCTTCCGTCTGGGCATGGCCGGATCCCAGATAACACAAGCCTTTTCCCAGCGCGTGGAGCGGCTGGGCCTGACCCACAAACAGGTTGGACTGCTCGCAGCCGTAGACGCGGGCCACGCCTCGTCCCAACGCGACATCGCGACTCGCCTCAATGTCGCCCCCAGCCTTGTCGTATCCCTCGTTGACCAGCTCGCGGACCTCGGCGCCGTCGGCCGCGAGCGAAGCGCCGCCGACAGGCGGGTGCAGGTCATCACCCTCACCCCGAAAGGGCGGGAGCTGTTGGCGGAAAGCGCCGCGGCGGCAGAGGAGCTCGACGCCGAATTGCGCGCCCGCCTCTCCCCCGCCGGCCGCAAAGCGCTCGCTACGGCACTCGAGGAGTTGGAGCTTTCCGACTGACGCCTCGACAGACGGCGACAACGGTTCGACGGCCGGCCGTGGCGCCCCCAACGGTCGACAGCGACAACGGCTCGACGGCCGACGTTTGCGCCTTGACGCACGCCTATTTTTGACTTACGAGTCAAAAATAAATAGCCTCGTCCCATGAGCAGACCTCGAAAGTTCGACGAGGACGACGTCGTCGAACGCGCGATGGAAGAGTTTTGGACGAACGGCTACGCCGCCACCTCGCCCGCGCGTTTGGCCGAGGCCACCGGCGTCGCCAAAGGGAGCCTGTACAACGCGTTTTCCAGCAAACGGGCGCTCTTTGAGCGATGTCTCGACAAGTACCAGCAGCAGATCGCGAAACTTGCGGAAGGCCTGATGGATCATCCCGGAAGCACCCGCGAGTGTCTGAGGGACGCCCTGCGGGCGGTTGTCGATTCGGATCAGGCTCAAGCCCGCCGCCGCGGATGCCTCATCGGCAACACCGCCGTCGAGCTAGCGGGCGATGACTCTGATTTGGCGCGAAAAATACGGAAGATGCAGGACGAATCGACCTCTTGGTTCGCCCGACGCGTCGAACGCGGCCAGCGCGAGGGCGACGTCCGCCCGGACCTCGACGCCGCGGCCTTTGCCGAGCACCTGGCGACGACGCTTGCCGGTCTTCGCGTCATGGCCGTCACGCACGAAGCCGAATCACTCTACGGAGTGATCGACATGGCCCTGGCGGCGCTTTAAACAAGTTGATCGCCACACACAAAGGGATCGCCCCCGCAGGGTTGATCGCCACACACAAAGGGATTGCCCCCACCGGGTTGATCACCACACACGTCAGTAGCTGAGAACAAAGGAGAAACATGAATCTCAACCTCGAAGGCAAAACCGCTCTCGTCTCGGGCGCCAGCCGCGGGATAGGCCTCGCCGTCGTCCGCAAACTCGCGGAAGAGGGAGCTCAAGTGGTTGGCGTGGCCCGCACGATCACCCCGGAGCTCGAAGATGCGAGCGCACTCGCCATTTCGGCCGATTTATCGACGCCGGGCGGCGCCGAAGCGGCGGTCAAAGCGGCGCTGGCAGAGCTCGGAGGAATCGACATCCTCGTCAACAACGTCGGCGCGGGCGACCCTGACGTCATGAAGCTCGGCGGCTTCCTCGACATCGACGACGCCCAGTGGCACGACCTATTCAATCTGAACTTCTTCAGCGCAGTGTGGATGAGCCGCGCAGCCCTTCCGAGCCTCCTCGAACGCCGCGGCGCAATCGTCAACACTGGATCCATCAACGCCCTCGTGCCCGCGCAAGGGCCGGTCGGCTACAGCGAGGCCAAGGCCGCGCTCGTGGCTTTCAGCAAGCGTTTGAGCGAAGAGTTCGGGCCGAAAGGGGTGCGCGTGAACGCCGTCTCTCCGGGCGGGGTCGGCACCGGACTGTGGCGCGACCCGGACGGTTTCGGTTCGCGTGTGGCAGCCTCGATGGGCATGTCCCACAGCGACCTTCTCTCGGCGATGCCCACCGCATTCGGCGTCACTTCTGGGCGAATCGCCGAGCCCGAGGAGATCGCCGCGCTCATCGTATTCGCAGCTTCGTCGGCCGCTGAGTACCTCGTGGGGGCGAACATCGTCATCGACGGCGGGACGGTCAAGACGGTCTGATTCGCCCAAATCACGGGGTTCGTAAGGCCCGGTCGACTCTGGCCAGTTCGCCCAGTTTCGGCGGGGTCGCGGGGGTTCGGAAGGATCGCCGAGGTCCGGAAGAATCGCCGGAGTTTGGAAAGATCGCCAGGGTTTGGAGAAATCGCCGGAGTTTGGAAAGATCGCGCGGTTTTGGCCCGCCGGGCCAAACCGCGCGCCCCGCAAACGCATGCGCCGCAACGCTCGCCATCTAGCACTCAACACGACCCAACGAGCGAATGTGCCCGGCATGTGCCACTGCGACGCCGCCGTTCAGGCCGCCGAGCTCGGTTTGGGCCTACGACGTCGCAACGCCCGCAGGTCGGCGAGCCCCGCCACGGCGGCTATCGGTTTGACGAGAATCTGCTCGCCGAAGCGGTAATCCGCCCCGCGCACGAGCCGGTCGGCGAGGTCCGGGCGCAGCTCACGCAGAAGTATTCTCCCTTTAAGGGCATGCAGCGAATTGGAGACGATTGCGATGGAATCGGCACCCTCGATCAGCGGGATCGCATTTTCGATGTTTTGGAGCGTCGATCGGCTCTCGCGGTCAAGGCGGATCGGCCCCGCATATCCACGGGCTCGCGCGTAGTTTTCCATGACGTCGGCCTCGGGGACGGGCCCCGACACCGCGCCGCCGCACAGCACAAGCACATCCGCAGCTGCGGAGGCATATGCGGTACCTGAGAGCGCGGAAGCAGACGCAATACCTGAAACTGCGGAGGAATGTGCAGTGCTCGAAACTGTGGAGGTATGCGCAAAGCCGGAAACCGAGGCATCAGCGAAGGCGCGCCCGCTCCCGGAAACAAGCGCTGCGCCAGAACTTTGCCGAACGGATCTACGGGGAACTGCCGATTCACATCGGGTTGCCGAACCGCGCTGAAAACCAATGCCCCGCAGCCCGTCAGACTCAAGCGAACGGAGTTTGGCACGTTGCCGCCCGGCAGCTTCAAGCGAGCGGAGCCCGGCGCGCACCCGATACCGGTTGACGAAGTTCGCGCGGGCGCCCCGGTTGGCGAAACCCAGCACGACGACGGCCTTGCCGACGCCCGCCTCGACGCCGGCCCCTTCGCCGACGCCGGCTTCACGCTTTCCGCCGGCCTCGCCGATGTCTCTCTGCCGCGCATCCGAAGCTCGTCCGCCCGCTTGCACATGTGATCGCCGACGAGCTTGCCGGAACGCTTGACCTTTGGCGGCCTCGCCCTGGCCCAAGCACCGCCGGCTCGCCCGCCAATGCACGAGTTCGCCCCACGCAAGCAGGGCGGAGGCGGCGATCAGGAAGCGGCGCAGCATGCTTTCACTTTAACCGCATGCTCTCACTTTAGCCGCATGCCTTCACTTTGGCTGTGCCGCACGGCCCGTGGCGCCCCGTCAGCCCCCTGCTTTCGTTCGCACCAGCCCCCTATTCGCACTCCTGCCACCCTTCCGCGATTCGGCCAGTTCGCGGGATATGAAACCGAAATCCCCGCTGAGAAGATTGAAGCATGAGATTCGAGAATCAAAATGAGCCGCACGGCGACGAACAGACAGGGCCCGACGTTTTCCGCCGCTCGCGAGGCGCAGGGGCCGAGATGCAAAATGGGGCAACCAGACGCTGGGGGCGAAACGCGGGGCAACCCGAGGTCGGCCGGCAAGGCTCTCGGGTCGGCGGACCCGGCGGCGTCCCACAGGGTTTTTCCCAACCGAACCAACCAAGAACCGGACAGCGAGACCCTTCTCGGGCCGGTCGGCCAGGCCCCGTCAACGCCTCCATTTCCGTCCGTCAACTCACGCGCGTATACGAGGTGCCTGGCCGAAAGGACGCCAGGGTTCTCGCCCTCGACGGCGTCGACGCCGATTTTCCAGAAGGCAGCTTCACCGCGATTGTAGGAGCCTCGGGTTCGGGTAAATCGACCCTTCTGCACTGCATGGCGGGACTCGACGAGCCCACGGGCGGGCGCGTGACGATGCTGGGGAGCGCAACCTCCGAGATGAAGCCGGCCAAGCGCGCGACGTTCCGGGCGCAGCACGTTGGATTCGTGTTCCAGGAGTACAACCTCATCGCCTCCTTGACGGCCGCGGAGAACGTGTCGATGCCTTCGCGGCTTGCCGGGCGGACGCTTTCCAAAGGCCAGATCGAGGCGGCGCTCGATGCGGTGGGCTTGCGACATCGCGCGAATTTGAAGCCCCATCAGCTTTCCGGCGGCGAACGCCAGCGTGTGGCCATCGCCCGCGTGATGGCCAGCGAGCCGCGCATCGTCTTCGCGGACGAGCCCACCGGCGCATTGGACCTCGACTCCAGCGGCGTCGTCCTGGATTGGCTTCGTCAGCTCGCCTCGCGGGGAACCACCGTGGTCATGGTCACGCACGACGTCGAAGCCGCAGCCCTGGCTGACTCCGTCGCGGTCATGAGCGGCGGCCACCTCGCGACGTGGTCGAACTGCCGCGACGCCGAGCGAATCGCCGGCCTGGTCCACGCCGCCCGTGCGCGCTGAAGGGAGGGGAAAATGTCGACCTTGATGTGGAAAGACCTGCGTCACCACGCCCGTCAATGGCTGTGGTCGCTGCTGGTGGCCACGGCGGGCGCCGCCGTCGTGGGGATAATCGTCATCGCGTGGTGGAGCGCCACCCAGTGGTCCCTGGATCACGGCAATGGAGAGCATTTGCGCGCTAGCAGCCTGATCGGCAGCAACCTGGTGGGATACGCGGGCTTGGCGACGGCGATCGTCATATCGACCACGCTGAGCCTGACGGTCACGGCCCAGCAGCGCTCGCACGCCCTGTGGAAGGTGCTTGGAATTCCCGGCAGCCGCATCCGCGCGATCATCCTGTGGCAGGTTGGCGCCGTCGGAGTGATCGGGGGCCTGTTGGGCGGGCTGCTCGCCCTGCCGCTGGCGCGAATCTATCTGCTCACGTGGCGGGAATTCGATCTGTTTCCCCGGAACATTCCTCTGACGATGCCCGTTTTCTCCGTACCCGCGGCAGTGCTCGTGACGGCTCTGTTCAGCGTGCTCGGAGGTCTGGGCGCCGCACGGCGGGCAGCCAATGTGCCTGAGATGCAGGCTTTGCGAGAGGCGGCCGCCCCAACCACGCGCACGCGGGTGTGGCAGTGGATCGCTGCCGGAGTATTGGTGATCGGCGCGGCGTCGCTGCCAATTTTCATCAACCTGCCCGCCGACGTTTTAGAAGAGGGTGCCGCGGGCAAAGCGGAAATCGCTCAGCTTCAATCCCCGGGCGGCCGAGCGCTCATGGGCGGAGCAGTGGGGTTCATCGCCGCCTTGGCGGCATTGTTCGTTCCGAATTGGACGCTCCGCCCCCTGTTGGTTTTCTGGACGAGGCTGATTCCAAGCCGCAGCCCGGCCTGGTTCTCGGCACGCAAGAATGCGCGCCACCGCTCGGCCCTCAGCATGACCACGATCGTGCCCTTCGCCATCGCCGTTTCCATGACGGGCACCATCCACGCCATAGGCGGCGCGGCGCGCTCGGGCGGAATGAGCAACGGGGTCAACGGTTTTCTCACGATCATGGTCCCGATTTTCTTCATAGCCGGGATCGGGGGCGTGGCGAACATCGCTATGGTCGGGCGAACGCGCCGCCAAGAGGGGGCGTTGCTCGGAGTGATTGGAGCGCGGCCGGGCGCCGTTCTGCGGTCCACCGCCCTCGAGGGGGCGATATACGCCGGAACCGGGATCCTTTTCGGATTGGCGACGACTTTGCTCAGCGCGGTCTGCGCTACGGCGATGTCGGGAGGCGGAGCAGAGATGTTCGCCTCCGCCATTCCCGTGAAGTTCTTGTTGGCGGCCATGGGAGCGTCGCTGGTTTTGGCTGTCGCCACCACGTGGCTGCCCGCGCGGCTCGATCGCCGCGCCCTGATGGACAATCTGCGCCAGCCGGTGTGACGGACGATCGGCCGACCGGCACAAGAACGGGCTGTCCGAGCCGGTCGGCGCGGCCGCGGAGGGACTGAGCGGACCAGAACAACGGCCCGTCCGCATCGGCCAGAACAATGGACCGTCCGCATCGGCCAGAACAACGGACGGCCCGTGCCGGCCAACACGACGGTTCCTTTGCAGCGGCAGGCATAACGGTGCGTCTCGCTGACCGAGGTCGGCGCCTGCGACGTCGGCCCCGGAGGCCAGCCCAGGCAGAGCCGGGCCAGCCTCCGTTCGCCGGCGGGGTCCGTCAAGCCGAAGGCCTGCTGCGGCAACCGCAAGTCAGCGGACTCAGGCAACGGGCCGCACAATCTCCAACGGATACGCGCTCGATCCGCGGGCGCTCAGACTCTGACAGACGCGCGCTCAATCCGCGGGCATTCAACTCCCGCCGGCGCTCACGCTCAGGCCACGGGCACGCACACTTCGGTCACGTACTCGTCCGTGTTCCGGGTGTCGGCGGGGCCCACGAGGTAGCGGTTGTACATCGGCCCGGCGAACTCGAGCCCGGAAGCGGCGATGTACTCGGCCAGCTCCTCGTTGACGGGCCCGAACTGGTCGTAGCCACCGCGGAACGTCGCCACGGCGACCTTCTGCTCTGGGATCTCGCGGATTGTGAGCGGGTCGGCCGCGACGGCGTCGGGCCCCGCGGGTTCCCACACCTCGATGTCGACGTCGGCCTCGCGGTACTCGAGGTCGTGGAAGGTGGCGCCGCACAGCCCGCCGGCAAGCGGGATTCCCTGGGCCCTGATCGCTTCCATGGCTGCGATCCACGCCTTGTGCTCGTCGGCGTAGGTGTCGATCGTCGTGCGCAATGCGACCACTCGCTGCGCCGGATGGGTGGTGACGGTGATTTCGGCCATGATGGCCCTCCTGTTCGTTTGTGAGATGAGTCGGTCAATCTCGGCGATGCGGCGGCGGGCGGCCTCGGCGTCGGCGATGAGCTGATCGCGCTGAACGGCTAGCGCGCGGCCCAGAGCCTCTGGGTTCTCGCGTAGCGGAAGCAGGGCGGCTATGGCGGAGGCGGAGAAGCCGACGTCGCGAAGCTGGCGAATCAGCGTCGCTTCGCGCACCTGCGAGGCGACGTAGAACCTGTGGCCGGTCACGTCATCCGTGGCGGACGGGGTCAGAACGCCGTTGGCGTCGTAGTAGCGCAGCATCCGCGCAGACAATCGTGTGAGCGTTGAAAACTCACCGATGCGAAGCAGTCTCGTCTCGGTCATGGCTCCATCTTCCGGCTTGACACCGTGTCAAAGGCAAACCGCGCTTTTGATCAGATGATGACGCGACAATCTAGACACGTATTCTAGAAATACAATGAAGTAAATTACCGTTACGACGTCACTAGACTTCCAACGAACATTCTTAAAGTAAACTGCGGGATACGATGATCGCAACATTTACACACGCTTTCGCCACATGGATCGGTGAGTGCTGGCATCGGGGCCTGTCGCTGTTCTCCGAAGCTGGCCCTGTGGGTGACTTGGAAGAGACAATTGCTCAGGGATATCGCGACGATTCCCCCGCATTCGAGCGGTTTCTGCCCGAGTTGTTCGAGCGCCTCGGCATCGACGAACATCGCGAGCGCGGCCAACTCCGCCAGCGCGGCGAACACCGCAGCAGGCTGCCAAATCTGTTTCGCCTGCTTATTCTGGCCGAACAGGTCGGGTCTGCCTTCGGATTCAGCACGCAAAACCCATTTCGGATTCCACAAGAATATGAAGAGGCCGCTCGCATCCTGCTGCGGGGCTGCTGCGACTGGCTCCGCAGTTGCCTCGGCGAAGAACGGTATGCGACACGGCTGACCGGCGTTCCGATTGAAGCTTACAAGAATGCCGTCTTTTCGCCGCTGGGAACCGATGTGTGGTGGACGGCCCCGCTCAAACAGAACCCCGGCGTCTTGTGGAACGCGCAGATCGTGGCCGGAGCTCCGTTCGTTCCGGCCAGATGCGGAATTCCGGCGTCGGTGCTGGCGCACGACCTTCTGAGCGAGGACTCGAACAAAGAAGTCCACGAAGCGATCGGACAGGCGATCGAACAGACAAACGGTTGCCGGCTGTCCGTCAAAGAGAAATCCGCGGCACGCTTGCCTGCAAGACTGTATCGGATCGAGACCATCGAAGATTATGCCAAGCTCGTCGAACGCCATCCCCTCCTCGTTCCGGCAAAGGCGCAGCGGGAAAGAGGAGGGCACACTCCTTACCACCTCAGGTCGCCGATCTTTGCGGTTCCCAACGACGTGCTCGTCGATTGGCGGGCGGCCTCAGCCGAATATGACGCGGTGTACATCAATGCAGAAACCTATTTCACAGGGGCCTGGCTGCCGATCGAGACCGAGCTGGGTTTCACGACGCTCTCGGGCTGGTCGCCCGAATGCGTCTACTTCCTTAACCTGGACGACGTCGAACTGGTGCGGGCCTGACGGCCTGTCGCAACCGCTGCGCGTAGCAGTCTCTCCCCGAGCCGTTGACGCCGTGCCCTATTCTGGTGGGGTGACCGATGCTTCTTCTCTTGGGACGGCTGACGCCTCGTCGCCCGACGGCGCTTTGCCTTCCGCCGACGGCGCTCGCTACGACGTCGAATCCGCACGCGTCCCGAGCCTTCCTTGCGATCCGGCTTTCAGGCTTCCGGCTCCCCGACGCGGCGAGGGAGAGCTCGCAGCCAACGCCGAGCTCCGCATCGGCCTGCACGTCAAGCTTGCCGAGCAGGCGATGATGTCCGCGAAGGCCGAGGCGCTGCGCCCATTCGACCTGACGGTGGCTCAGTACGGCGCGATGCTCTCGCTCTACTACGTTCCAGGGCAATCGCCCTCGCAGCTCGCACGGGCCGTGGCGGTCACCCCGCAGACGATGGGCGCCACGCTCGACAAGCTCGCCTCCAAGAGCCTGGTGACGCGCGAGCCCTCGAAGCTCCACCGAAAAGTGCTGGTCGTGACGCTCACACCCAAGGGCGAGAAGCTGCTCGTCAAGGCCGACGCCGCCGCGCGCGCCGTCGAAGAGCGCATCGGCCAGGCGTTCAGCGCAGACGAGCGCGCACAGCTGCGCGAGCTGCTCAAGCGCGTAAGTGCGGCTCTTGAAGAGTCGGATCCTCCGGTGAGCGCTGCTAACACTGAGTCTGATCCCGACGACTGATCTTTCTTGAAGATCCGACACATTGCAGCTCGAAACCGAAGGCTGTAAGTGCGGATACTGTCACAGGGTTCAACTTTGCCAGAGAGGCAGCGTTTGCCAATCTTTGGGTGTTCCCATGTGGCTGATGGGGAGCGCAGGTATATCCGGATAGGTTGACAGAGTGCGCGGAAGCAATGTTCGATCCCCGATGCCAAGAACAGTGAGCAAGTACTGAATGAGAGTGAGCTGACCGAAGCATCGGTTTAGGGCCTTTTTTGCCGCAGCCAACTCGGGATGCGTTTCTACTTTGGGCAAGCGCGGTTTAAGTGTGTAGACCCGATTAAACATGCGGGCATGATGAGCCGAGTAGTTGCGAACGATGTTAAGTGCCCTAATCCATGACCCAAGTTGCGCCGCGGTCAGTTTCATGCGAGCGGCGATGACGTCACAGACAGCAATTGGTGACAACCGGTACAAATAAGCCAGCGAACCCCAGCCCATAACTTCCACGGCTGCCCAGATTGGGAGCTGCCCTCCATACTTCCGCTGGTGGTGCTTGACGAAGTCTTCACGAGAAAGGGACAGCTCTTTATTATATCGGTCTAACCACATCTGATACTGCTGCGACGGTTTTGCGGCCGAACGCTTCTGACGGGCTCCTGGCCCTAACAACGCTGGGCGCAGGTGGACGAGCGGGTCAAGACGCCCAAGCTCGTGTCCGAGCATTGCCTTTAAAGCCAATTCCACTGGAGTCAAGCAGTCGAACACGGCCGAGCGAAGACGTTCGTCGAAATCGTACAACGCGGCGACATCGGTGAAGTTGGTGCCGTCGACGAAGACATCAAGCCGGTGGCGGCCATCAGAATTTAGTCGCCGGAAGGGATACCAGTAGCCAGAGAACCTGTAGTAGTTAACGCGTTCCAAGACTCGCCGAGCGTAGGCAACGTCATTAATCTGCATGTCGCGACAGCGCAGCAGTGCGATTCGTTCGCCATGCGTCTTGAACGTCTTAGATGGCTGCGGCACGCTCCACCTCTTAACACAGATCGCAAAAAGAGGACCGGCCCTGGACTGCTCCGAGAAGCAGCGGAACCGGTCGTGATGTTTTTAGTATATCCGAACTAGTCAAGGTCAACAACGTGCCAAGGCAGGCCTGCCTTGGCACTGGAGCAAGGAATTCTCCACTACGCCTAGCAGACAGAAGACCTTGCCTGTAGGCACCGCCTCGGAGCGGATGTAGACATTCGAAGAGCACTCGAAGAACGCTCCCAATGTCACGTCCCACGTGGGTCAGTAGCGTGAGCCGTAGGCCTGAGGAAGCCTGTCCAGGCGCTCGCGTTCGGCGTCGGACATCCGCAGGCTGGCGGCTTCCAGATTCTCGGCCAGGTGTTTGCCGCTGCGGGTCCCGGGAATCGGGATGACGTTGTCGGCCAGGCCGAGCAGCCACGCGAGGGAGACTTGGGCCGACGTCGCCCCGTGCGCCTCGGCGATGCGGGCGATCTCCTCGCCGATCGCGCGGTTGCGTTCGAATGCCTCGGCCGTGAACCGCGGATTGACGGAACGAATGTCGCCGCTTTCGAACGTGCCCGGGGCGAGCGTTCCGGTCAGGTAGCCGCGCCCGAGCGGCGCAAACGGCACGAAGGCGACGCCGTTGGCCAGGGTCCACGCGAGGAGGCTGCCGCCGGCCTCGGCGCCGGCTCCCGCATCACCGGGCGCCTCCCCGCCGAGCGGGTCGCGCGTCCACACCGACAGCTCGGACTGGATCGCCGCCACCGGATGGACGGCATGGGCTGCGGCCGCTTGGGCCACCGTCACTTCGGAAAGCCCGATTCGGGCCAGTTTCCCTTCGGCGACGAGCTCCGCGAGCGCGCCCCAGCTTTCCTCAAGCGGCACGTCCGGGTCGACGCGGTGCAGATAGTACAGGTCGATCCGTTCGACGCCGAGCCGCTCGAGGCTGCCCTCGACATGCCGCCGCAACGCCTCGGGCCGGCCGTCGCGGTGGATGCTTTTGGTCGCCAGATCGTCGACGACCAGCCCGCCTTTCGTCGCCACGACGACGCCGTCCCGCCTGCCCGCGACGGCCCTGCCGACGAGCCGTTCGTTGTGCCCGTCGCCGTAGAGGGCGGCGGTGTCGAGCAGGCCGACGCCGGAGTCGAGCGCCTCGCGGATGACCCTGACTGACTCGGCGTCGTCGCGGCCGCTTTCCGCGTAAATCCAGCTCATGCCCATGCACCCGAGGCCGATGGGCGCTACGCGCGGGCCTGCAGCCCCCAGTTCTCGGGAGTTGTCTGATTTCCCTGTGTTTTCCATTGAATCCATTTTCTGTCCTTTCTGCCCTTTCCGCGATGCGGGTGGGCAATGGGATGCGCCTGGGCGATGGGATGCGCATCGGCAACGCTCGGGCGAGCGGATATCCAGCGATGCCGCTGCACAAAGCCTCCGCGCCCGCGGAGCCAAGTACCGCTCCGACCGCACCGACCGGCGTGTATGGACAAAGCCTCCGCGCCCGCGGGGCCAAGACCCGTCGTCGAAGAGGTCTCCGACGCCACATGCGCGGCCTCCGCGCTTGCGGGGACGAGCCGTCGCATCTCTCAGCACAGCGGCAGGCCGCATACGATTGGCGCCGTCGCGCCCGCCCGATGATTCGAAAGCCGCTCACCAGGCTTGCGCATCCAGCCACCCACTGTTTAAGGTTACTTACATTGTACAGCTAACTGAAACTAACGTCGAAAGGGCGCCATGAATCAGAACACGAGCCACACGCCGCTCCAAGGAGCCGCGACGCAGAACGCCGCGACGGCCGCGCACAAAGAGGACCCCCGGGAGGCCGCACGCCATAAGGAAGCGCCGGAGGCCGCGCCCCAGAAGGCCACGATGAAGGCCATGCAGATCACCAGTTTTGACGGCCCCGCCGGCCTGAAGTACGGCGAGGCGCCGGCGCCTGAGCCCGGGCCGGAGGACGTCGCGCTCGACGTCGAATATGCCGGCGTCGGGTACATCGAGGCGCTGCTCGCGGGCGGTCTGATCGACCTGCCGCTCCCCTACGTTCCCGGGTTGGAGGCTGTCGGCCGGGTCCGTTCGCTCGTCTCGCGGGCAGCAGACGCAAGATCACAGACGGACGTGCGGGCAAATGCGGGCGTCGAGGCCGCGGCAGACGCGGACGCGGACGGCCACGCAGGCGCAGACGGCGAGGCAGGCACAGACGCGGACGTCGAGGCAGACGCGGACGTCGAGGCCGGCCTCTCCTCCCCGGGCCCCCACTCGACCCTTAAGCCGGGCCACCCCGTCGTCGCGCTGACGATCAATCGCGGCGGCGCTTACGGCCAAGTCGCGGTCACGAACGCCAATCTGGTCGCGCCCCTGCCGCCTGGCATGGATCCGGCGCTGGCCGCGGCGGTCCCCGCGAATACGACGACGGCGCTCGTCGCGCTCGAGCGCGTCGCCCATTTGAAGCCCGGCGAGCACGTGCTGGTGCACGCTGCAGCGGGCGGGCTGGGCTCGCAATTCGGCCAGATCGCGCGGTTGCTTGGCGCGGCCCGGACCGTCGGCGTCGTCGGGAGCGAGGCCAAGCGGAGGGCCGCGCTCGACCTCGGCTACGACGAGGTCTGGCTGCGCAGCGAGTTGGGCGATGCGGCCGGCGGGCAGTTCGACGTCGTCGTGGACCCCGTCGCCGGGCCGGCGCGGCAAACGAGCCTCGACCTGCTCAGGCTCGGCGGGCGGCTTTTGGCGGTCGGCGACGCCGCCCAGGCCGGCGATCCGATGGTTTCGAGCAATTCACTGTGGCTCCGAGGCGTCGGCGTGCTCGGTTTCAATCTGGGGGCGTTCACGGCGGCGAATCCGCGGACGACGGGGGTCTACTTGAGGCGGGCGCTCAACCTCGCAGCCTCGGGCGAGGTGACGGTGCACATAGCCGAGCGCGCCCCAATCCGCGAGGCGCCGAGGGTCCTGGCCGATATGGCCGCGGGCGCAACCGTCGGCAAGGCGGTGCTGGTGCACGAGAGAGAGCGATGACGCTGCCGGACCGACTTTGCGGTCGCTCCCGGCCACGCCGCCAGCTCTTCTCACGCCCAAACCGTCAGCTCTTCTCGGGTCTAAACGGCCAGCTCGTCTCGCAAACAACAGGACTCTCCCACCGTCAAATCGTCGCCTTCCCTCGCAACGGCGGAGTCCAGCATTCAAAAATCAAAAGCATCCACCCCAAAAACAAAAGCATCCGCCCAAAAAACACGAGTCGGCCCTAAAACAACTACAGGTCAGCCTACGAAAGGAAAATTCATGAAGGCTCTTCAGATCACGAGCTACACAGGCCCCGAGGGCCTTGTGTATCAGGAGGCGCCGGTCCCCAGGCCGGCCCGGGGTCAGGTCACGATCGACGTCGAATATGCGGGGGCGAACTATGTCGAGGCGCTGTTCACGGAGGGCCTGGCCTCTCGGCCGCTGCCTTGGACTCCGGGGATCGAAGCGGCGGGCCGCGTCCGCGAGCTTGGCGAAGGCGTGGAAGGATTGACGGTCGGCGAACCGGTGGCCGCGCCGATCACGATTTTGGGCGCGGGCGGCTACGGGCAGGTGGCTTTGGCGAAGGCTCCGCTCACCGTCCCTTTGCCTCCCGGGATGGATCCCGCGCTGGCGTCGGTCGTCCCCTCGAACACCACGACCGCCCTGGCCGCCTTGGAGCGGACCTTGCGCATTCAGCCGGGCGAGCATGTGCTGGTGCAGGCCGCGGCGGGAGGGCTCGGCACCCAGTTCGGCCAGATCGCGCGGTTGCTTGGCGCGGGCAGGATCGTGGGGGTGGTCGGCTCAGAGCAAAAACGCCAGGTTGCCCTTGATCTCGGGTATGACGAGGTGTGGCTCCGCGACACGCTTCCCAGCAGGGATTCCGGCCAGTTCGACGTGATCGTCGATCCCGTCTCCGGCCCCGCGCGGCCGGAGAGCCTGAGGCTGTTGCGCTTCGAGGGCCGGCTTCTTGCGCTCGGCGACGCCGCGCAGGCCGGCGATCAGCGAATCAGCACCAACACGCTCTGGTCGAAGGGCGTCAGCGTTCTCGGCTTCAACATCGGCGGCTTGGGGGACGCCCACCCCGATGTCGTCGGTTCCTATCTCCGTCGCGCCCTCATGCTAGTGGCAACGGGTCAGGTCACCGTCCCGGTCCAGGAAAGGCTTCCAATCGCCGATGCCGCGCGGGCCTTGACGGCGCTGCGTTCGGGAGGAACCATCGGGAAGTTCATCCTGGTGCACGAGCGCGACTGACACGGCGGAAAGGGCTGTCGCCGCCGTCGCCCGCCGCCGTCGAAAACTCCCTTTTCGCGGCTTTGCCCGCCCGATTGCCTCGGCATCGCCGAGCGGCCGACCGCGCGAACGGTGTAGGGTACACCAATAGCGCCTGTTCACGTATCAGGCGCCAACGGTTCGGTTGCTTGCCGTACCCGCCCATAGAAAGGGAGAGCTATTATGCCAAATTCCCCGACTAACGTCGAGGACGACGTCGTCGGTGCCGGACGCATGATCACCAGCCGGTGGCGCCCCAGCACCCTGCGAACAACCCCGTCGCGCGAGGACCGCGGGCTGTTCGGCCACCCCCGGGGCCTGCCCTGGATGCTCAACGTGGAGATGTGGGAGCGCTTCTCCTACTACGGGATGCGCGCCATCCTGCTGTACT
>NZ_DBHHEV010000059.1:13605-15793 GCF_057238965.1 Peptidiphaga sp. | reverse complement strand
GTCTAGTCCGACAAGCGTCTTCTCGTCCGAACTGACATTCTCCGGTCCGCGGCAGTCGGCCCATTCCGCCTTCCCCGGGGAAACGGCCCAGCAGGACGGCACAGGCCGCCCTCATTTCTTCGGAGCGTCCGAGGTGAGCGCGGCCACGAAGGCCTCCTGCGGCACGTCGACGCGGCCGATCGACTTCATCCGCTTCTTTCCCTCTTTCTGCTTTTCCAAAAGTTTGCGCTTGCGGGTGATGTCGCCGCCGTAGCACTTTGCCAAAACGTCCTTGCGCATCGCCCTGATCGTCTCCCGGGCGATGATACGGCTGCCGACGGCGGCCTGAACGGGAATTTCGAACTGCTGGCGGGGAATGAGCTCTTTGAGCTTCTTCGTCATCTCGAGTCCGTAGGAGTACGCCTTGTCCTTGTGGACGATCGCCGAGAAGGCGTCGACGACCTCGTGGTTGAGCAGCACATCGACCTTGACGAGATCGGCCTCCTGATCCTCGGCCATGTCGTAGTCGAGGGAGGCGTATCCCTTCGTCCTGCTCTTGAGCTGGTCGAAGAAATCGGTGACGGTCTCGGCGAGGGGAAGGATGTAGTGGAGCTCGACCCGCTCGGAGGACAGGTAGTCCATGCCCAGCATCGTGCCGCGCCGCTGCTGGCAGAGCTCCATGATCGTCCCCGTGTAGTCCGAGGGCGTGAGCACGGTGGCCCGCACCGTCGGCTCGAAGATCTGCTTGATCTTCCCCTCGGGGAACTCCGAAGGGTTCGTCACGACGACCTCCTCGCCGCCCTCGGTCGCCACCCGGTAAACAACCGACGGCGCCGTGGCGATGATGTCGATCCCGAATTCGCGCTCCACGCGCTCCCGGACGATCTCCAAATGCAGCAGCCCCAGGAACCCGCATCGGAAGCCGAAGCCGAGGGCCACCGAGTTCTCTGGCTCGTACGACAGGGCGGCGTCGTTCAGCTTGAGCTTGTCCAAAGCGTCTCGCAGATCCGGATAGTCCGATCCGTCGATCGGATAGACGCCGGAGAACACCATGGGCTTGGGGTCCTGGTAGCCGTCAAGCGGCTTCTCCGCCGGAGATTTGGCGGCGGTCACGGTATCGCCCACCCGGGATTGGCGCACGTCTTTGACGCCCGTGATGAGGTAGCCGACCTCGCCCGCGGCCAGGCCGTCGGTCGGCGTGGGCTCCGGCGAAATGACGCCGATCTCGAGGAGCTCGTGCGTCGCGCCCGTCGACATCATCTGGATGCGCTCACGCGGGGCGAGCCTGCCGTCCTTGACGCGGATGTAGGTGACGACGCCGCGATAGGTGTCGTAGACGGAATCGAAGATCATTGCGCGGGTCGGGCCGCCAGCCTCGCCCTCGGGCGCTGGAACCTCGGCGACGATCCTGTTGAGCAGATCGGCCACGCCCAAGCCGGTCTTCCCCGACACGGCAAGGCATTCGCCGGGGTCGACGCCGATGAGCGAGGCGAGCTCCTCCGCGTACTTCTCGGGCTGGGCCGATGGGAGATCGATCTTGTTCAGCACGGGAATGATCGCGAGGTCGTTGTCGAGCGCCATGTACAGGTTGGCGAGGGTCTGCGCCTCGATTCCCTGGGTCGCGTCGACGAGGAGGATCGCCCCCTCGCACGCGGCGAGCGAGCGGTTGACCTCGTAGGAGAAGTCGACGTGCCCGGGAGTGTCGATCATGTTCAAGGCATAGGCTTCGCCGTCGACGGTCCACGGCAGGCGGACCGCCTGGGACTTGATCGTGATCCCCCGCTCGCGCTCGATGTCCATGCGGTCGAGGTACTGGTCTCGCATGACGCGCTCGTCGACGATTCCCGTCAGCTGGAGCATCCTGTCGGCCAGCGTCGACTTGCCGTGGTCGATGTGGGCGATGATGCAGAAATTGCGGATGCGCGACGGCGCCGTCGAAGCGGGGGCGATCTCGCTGGGAAGGGATGCGGGCACAGTGCTCCTTTGTCGAACAGTCTCCACCAGTGTAGTGCTCGTCGGCCTTCGCAAGGCCTCGCGACGTGGGAGCGATGTGTGAGTTTCGCCGAAGCGCGCGGAATCCGCCCCAACTCGCAAGTTCCGCCAAAAGCGGCTGGCGCCCTCGAGAGCGGGCGGCCCGCCTTCGAAATTCGTCCCTGCGCGGAACCGCCGGCCCGTCTGCAGGAGATTCCAATTGTCTGGCCCGACAATG
>NZ_DBHHEV010000059.1:0-13595 GCF_057238965.1 Peptidiphaga sp. | reverse complement strand
AATGGTTTCATGTTCCTCACTCCCGGTTCGCTGAAAGACCTCCTGCCGTTCATCGAACGGATCACCCGCGGGCCCGGCCGCACCCTGGTCGGCAACGCCCTCGTCGTCAACGGGCTCCTCGTCGCGCTCGTTTTCGCCCTCGGCGGCGACGCCGGCACGTTCCTCACGGTCCTGCTGGGCGGAGTCTCCGCGTTTGGCCTGGTCTCGGCGCTTGTCTTCGCCTGGCGCCGCAAGGGGCTCAAGGACGCCGTCGACCGCTGGCAGGAAAGTTCGGGCCAGGTTGTCTCCTCCGATTCAGACTCCCTGCCCGAAGGGGCCGAAGGCAAGACCGACGAAGGCGGCGTCGGCGAAGGCAAAAACAGCTCGGGCGGGGTCGACGAAGGCGACTCCCCTTCCCGGGAGATCGTCGTCATAGATCAAAGCGGACGGCGGGAATCGGCGCCGCCTCCCAAGGACGACTTCGCCGACTCCGAAGAGACGATCGAGCGCGACCGCCTGCACGACGCCGCGGCCGAGGCCGCCCAGCTGCGCGAAACGTGGATGCCGCGCATCGAGGCCGCCCAGCGTTCGGCAATCGCCGCCGCGGGAGGGCTCGTCAATGCGCCCTATCTCAAAGACGACCTGCGGGTCACCCTCCTGTCCGGAATCTTCACCCTCCTGTCGATTCCCTTGGGAGTCTTCTTCACGTTCGTGGCGTTTTTGACCCTCGTCTTCTAGGCGGCGGCTCGGAGTCCCCGGACGCAGCCCTCCTCGGCGGCCAATCGTGTGGCACGATAGGCTCATGGCACTTTCACAGAAGCTCCTTAGCCAAAACGAGAGGATCATCCTTCACATGCACGAGCATGTGAAGCGGCTGATCCCGAACATCGCGGCTGGAATCGTCCTCATAGTCCTCGGCGTCGCCGGTTTCGTCTACATGCCCGACAGCTGGAAGCCCGCGGGAACATGGACGCTGCTCGTCCTTCTCCTCGTCGGCCTCGCGGCATTCGTCGGCTGGCCGTGGTTGAGATGGATCACCGACACATACACGGTGACCAACCGCCGAATCATCACTCGCACGGGAATCTTTACGAAATCCGGCCACGACATCCCCCTCAGCCGCATTTCCAACGTCGCCTACGAGAGAGACCTCATCGACAGGTTTTTCAAGGCGGGAACCTTGGAGTTGCAGACTTCCGCCGACGAGCCCCTCTACCTCCGCGACGTTCCCAACGCCGAGCAGGTTCACGTGATGCTCACCGACCTTCTTTTCGGAGGCGGCGACGCTGCGCCCGCAGTCGAAGCCGACGAGGACCGCCCGGGCCGGACTCCAGGCGTCTGATGGCGATCCCTCGTTTCCTCAAGGAGCTGGCGGCAGGCCTTTTCGAATCGCTGACCTCGAAATCGACGTCGCGCAAATCCCCTGAGCCGCGGAACGGACACGGCGGACAAGGCCGGCGTGCCGCCGAACGCCGGGATGACGGCGTCGGCAAACCGGCGGCTCGCAGCGGACGGGCGGAGGGGAACGGGCAGGGCGGAAAGCGCAAGCAGGACTCTGCGGCGACGGGCCGCGCTGCAGCGGACCCCCGCCATGCCGGGCGAGGACGACGCGCAGAGGCCGCACGAAGCTCGGGCGAAACCCTGGTCGCGCATTCGCTTTCCGAGCTCCCGGGAGTCGGGGACGCGCCGAAGGTCTACTCTGTTCCAGACCTGGGCCTGCCCGAATTCGACTACTCCCCTCGGGAGGATGACTTCCCCGATCCGGGCGAAGTGGTGTGGACGTGGGTTCCCTACGAAGAGGATCGAAGCCAGGGCAAGGATCGCCCGGTTCTGGTGCTGGCCGAGATTGAGCGATGCATCGTATTCGCCCAGCTGACATCGAAGGACCACGACCGCGACGCCGAGCAAGAGGCGCGAAACGGGCGTTTCTGGATCGACGTCGGCTCGGGCGGATGGGATTCCAAGGGCCGCCCCTCCGAGGCGAGGATCGACAGGCTTCTGTGCGTGGCCCCGGAGCAGATGCGGCGCGAGGGCGGGAGTCTCGATGAAGCGCGGTTCACACAAGTTGTGGCTGCCATACGCCGCTTTCATCGATAGCTTCTGATAAACTACCCGATGGACTTTACACCGGTTGGGCGATGAGTCCTGCCGACGGCGCTTTCCGGGGCCTGCTTCCCCAGTCTCGCCGAAGGCGAATTCCTCGCCGACCATGACGATCTATCGCCGACGGCGATTGAGTTGAAAGTAGAACACGTGGCAAACATCAAGTCGCAGAAAAAGCGCATTCTCACGAATGAGAAGCGCCGCCTTCGCAACCAGGCTGTCAAGTCGGAGCTGAAGACCTACGTGCGCAAGACGCGCAAGGCCGTCGCCGCCGGCGACGTCGAGACCGCCGAGGCGGCGTTGCGGGTGGCCACCCGGAAGCTCGACAAGGCGGTTTCCAAGGGCGTCATTCACAAGAACCAGGCCGCCAACCGCAAGTCGAAGCTTGCGGTACAGGTCGCCAAACTGGCCAAGTAGCCGACGGCGGGGCCATAGACGAGGGGCAGCGGTTTTCGCTGCCCCTGTCATTTGTTCCGTCATTTTTCCCATCGGAAGCATCGCGCTGCCAGAGCCCCGCACAACACGCCCATTCCGATCAGCGAGGCCGCGGAACCCCAGTGTTGGATCCAGCCGTCGCCTTCCCACAGGCCCTTCGTCAAAAAGGTCAGCTGCGTGAGCGGGGAGAATCTCGCAACAGCGGCGACTCCCTCGGGGAGCTGGGAAAGGGGAACCGCCGCGCCCGAAAGGAAAATGAGCGGGTAAACGAGGATGTTCCCTATCCCCTGCGCCGCGCCTTGGGAGGGCAAAAGCCCCGCCAACAGGTATCCCAGCGCCATGAACGAGCACAGCCCGAGCGCCGTGGCCAGAAGGACGTTCGCCACTTTCAGAGCGTCGGCGCCGACGCCGAATCCCACGATCGCCACCGCGTAAAGGCAGGCTATCGACAGCAAGCTCAGGACGACGCGAACAGTCAGATCGGCCGACATGTAGACTGCCGGGCGAAGCGGCGTCGCGCGGAACCTCCTGAGAACTCCTGTCTCTCGCTGCGTCACGAGATCGACGGGAAGGATGATGATCGCCGCGATGGCGATGACGATGCAGGGGAAAGCCGTGACGTTCGCGTCAAGGAAGCCCTGGCCGCCGAACTCCTTTTTTGGGTCGTTTCCGAATATGAGTCCCATGATCAGCATGAACGCCGGAGCGAAGGCGATCATGAACACGACGTTCGCCGGCTCGCGCAGCGTGCGCAGGGCCGTGGTCTTGAGAACTTTTGTGAAGACGCGCATGTCAGTTCCCCTCCCTCATCGCGCGGCCCGTCAGGGCGAGAAAGACGTCTTCAAGAGAGGCTTTCGACGTTTCAATCTCTTCGACCGCCGCCCCCGCGCCCTCTATGGCGCGAACGGCCTCGCCGGGGAATCCGCCGGCGGAATGAAGCCTCACGGTCAGACCGTCGATCGATGCATTCGAGATTCCGGCGATGTTCGCGAGCGTTTCGGGTCTGACCGGCCGGTCGGTCTTCAGGGTCACGAGGCTCGCGCCGCCGAGCCCGGCGACGAGGCCCGCGACGGTGTCTAGCGCGATGATCCGTCCGCGATCGACGATCGCGACCCTGTCGCACAAGGCCTCCGCTTCCTCCATGTAATGGGTGGTCATGACCACCGTGCACCCGGCGTCCCGGATCGAGCGGACCACGTCCCACATCGCCAGCCGCGCCTGCGGATCCAACGCCGTTGTCAGTTCGTCGAGAAAGACGATCTCCGGCCGGCTCACAAGCGCGAGCGCGATCGACACCCGTTGGCGCTGGCCTCCCGAGAGCTTCTCGACGTAGGAGCCTTTCTTGCCGGACAGTCCGAGCTCGGCGATGAGCTCGTCGGCTTCCCTGGGGTTCTCATAGAAGGATCCGAACAGGTCGATGACCTCGCCGACTTTGACTTTCGTCGGCAAAGCCGAGGATTGGAGTTGGACTCCCACCCGCGCCCGCCACGAGCGGTCGGCGACGTCCGGATCTGCGCCGAGGACCCGCGCGGCGCCCGAGGTCCGGCGCTGAAGCCCCTCCAGGCATTCCATGAGGGTCGTTTTTCCGGCTCCGTTGGGACCGATGATTCCGAAGATCTCACGATCGGCGACGTCGAAGGAGACGTCGTCGACGGCGACGAGATCGCCGAAGCGCTTCGTCAGGGATTCGACCGCCACCGCCGGCGCGCCCGTTGGGCCACGTACATCGGTTGAAATGCGCGCGCTCATCGTGAATCGCCGCCGTCGTCTGCGACCTTCCCGGTGCCGTCGCCTGGATGCTTGCCGGCGTTGTCGTCCGCGTTTTCGCCGTCGGGCGGCATCACCCCCGGGAGCATCGATCGGACCAGTTTCGCCACGGGATTGTCTTGTTTGCTCAAAAGGAGTTCGAGCGGGATGAGCGCGATGCCTTCGTTCGGGTCGGTCAGAACGACTAGCTGCGCCCCCGCCTCAATTCTCAGGTCCCTGCGCGCCTTGGCAGGAATGGCGACTTGACCGCGCTGGCCGACCGTCACCACGCCGTGAAAGCCGCGGCCCCCGGGCCCGTAAGAGCTCGTATTGACAGGACTCATAACAGTTCTTTCTTTTGTGTCTTCACTTATGCGGAACTCCCCGCCGTGCGGATCGCCCGCCGCCGGGGAGGCTTGCGACTTTACGTTGCAGTGACTCTTGCGCGGCGCTTTCGACTCGCGTCTTCGGCTGGAGCAGCTTTCGACTCACGGTCCGTTCGAACTCGTCGCGCCTTGCGGCGTCGCTTTCACTCAACCGATGAATCTATTACATGTAAAACATGTATACATGACATTCTACGCCTGGCTCAATTCGTCGTCAAGGCACTCTGGAAGTTCCGGGGCCCTTTGCAGAACTCGTGTTTTCCTTGATATTTCACCGCTTTTTCCCGTGTTTCGAAACTGCGACACCGAGGCGACCTCCCTGCCATATCCCCCCGATAGCCTTGAAGCACAGCGGGGCGCCATCCCTCGCAAACATCGATCGGAGTCACGGCTCCCAAGGAAAGGACAAGCAATGAAGACGTGGAAGATCCGCGGACTCGCACTCGCAGCCTGCCTCGCTTTCGTGACGACGGCATGCGAATCCAAGAACGTCGACGTCGCCGACCGGAGGCCGACGGCGACCGTCGCCCTCACCGAAGCGGACGGCCGCGGCGGCGCCGGCAACGGAGGCGACTCCTACGGCTCAGACGACGCGGCGTCGGAGACGGCGTACAAATCAGAGGCGCGCGAATCGAACAGACGCGACGCACTTGATGAAGAGAAGTCTGACCGAAAGTCCGACCAAAAGGACAAATCCGACAAGAAGGGCAAGTCGGACAAAAAGGACGAATCCGACAAGAAAGACAAGTCCGACAAGAAGGGCGAGTCCGGCCAGAAGGACAAGTCCGACAAACGCGAGGGCGGCAAAGCCGGTTCCGGTTCCTCAGAAAGATCGGCTTCGGGCAATTACTACTTCGACGACGATGACGACGAGATCGTCACGCCCGACGGAACGCTCATCGGCGAGGACGACCCCGTCACAGTCGTCAAAGCCCACAACGGCGTCGCTCGCATTTCCTCCAGCGGAGGAATCGTGAGAGTCGAGGGCGACGTCGAGGAAATCGACGTCTACGGATCCGACGTCGACGTCGTCGCAGACTCGGCCGCCAAAGTGAGGATCTCAGGCGCGGACGTGGACGTCTTCATCCGAAGCGTCTCGTCCGTCCACTTTGACGGCTCCGACAACGACGTGCGCTGGACCGAGGGCCCCATGCCCTCTGTCACCGACAACGGTGCGGAGAACGAAATCCGTCGGGCACGTCCGGCACCCGCACGTTAGCCACAGATCGCTAACGCGCATTATCACTAGGTTACAATAGTTTCTGCGGAGCTCACGCACGCTTCGCAACGACCACGACAGTAACGCCCTACTACCAGTGCGGCCGCTTCGGCCCGATACGCTATGCAAGCATTTGCAACAAATCGCAACTAGCGGCCGCCAATCACAACTCAATATAATTCGCAAGCTGCCTTCGGGTCGGCGACGTCGGCATCGACGGCAGCGGCACTATGGGAGACTCTCCCAAACGAAAGGAAACTTCGATGAAAACATGGAAGACCACTGGACTCGCGCTCGCAGCATGTCTTGCCTTCGCCACGGCGGCCTGCCAGGCTGAAGTCAAGGACGACGCCGCGAGCAAGAGCCCGGGCGTGACTGTCAACGGCAACAACGACCAGAACGTCACCGCCACCGGCGGGGTCTCCAACAAGGCCGACGGAAAGGACTCCGAGCAGAACATCGGCTCCAACAACGGGTCGAACAGCGCGAAGGGCGGTTCGTCCGCGAACCCGTCTTCGACTGGCGGCGCCTCCGCGGAAGGCGGAGCCGCGGTCGACGACGACGATTGGAAGGAGGCGGCGGCCGACAAGAACGCCGCCGTGGCCGCAGTCGTCGGCGGGAACGCGGTCGTCTCCAGCTCCGGCGGCACCGTCCACGTCAAGGAGAACGTCGATCAGCTCACCGTCACCGGATCGGATGTGAAGGTCGTCGCCAAGACCGCGAAGAAGATCTCGATCCAGGGTTCGAGCGTCAAGGTGTTCGTCGAGCAGGTCTCCTCCGTCGACTTCAACGGGTCCGACAGCAAGGTCGAGTGGGCGAACGGTTCGAAGCCCGCGGTCAACGACAACGGATCCGACAACGAGGTCGAGAAGGCCGGCTGAAACGGGGCCGGCTATGCCCGGCCGAAGGCAAACGGCACGGTTGCGGCGTCTCCTCCGCAACCGCAGCCGTGTTTGGAGAGGACGTCGCAAATGGCCGACAAGCCGATCAATCGACAAACGGTCCTGCTGGTCGACGACGAGTCGGCCATCACGGACGCGCTCGCCCCCTATCTTGAACGCTCGGGCTTTTCCGTCGTCGTCGCCCACGACGGCGCCGAAGGCCTCGACATTCACGAAAAGATCAAACCCGACATCGTCGTCACGGACGTCATGATGCCTCAACTGGACGGGCGCCAGCTCGTGCGCGAGATACGCGCCGGCGGCGGATGGACTCCCATCATTCTTCTGACCCAGATCGACCAGTCCTACGAACGTTCCGCAGCCCTGGACGAGGGCGCGGACGACTATCTTTCCAAACCCTTCGACCCGCAGGAGCTTGTCTCTCGCATCCGCGCCGTTCTGCGCCGGACGGCGGCCGCCCCCAAGCCCTATTCGGCGGCTGACCGGCTGGTGTGCGGCGACCTCGTGCTCGACCGAGTCGCATTGCGAGTCTTCCTCAAGGCGCGCGAGGTCACGCTCACCCCGAAGGCGTCGATGCTTCTCGACTACCTCATGACCCATCCGGGCGAGCTCCACACCCGCGAGCGGCTCCTGGCCGCGCTGTGGGGAATCGACTTTGCGTCTTCAACGCGCGCCGTCGACCACCGCATCCGCGAGATCAGGCGGGTTCTCGGCGACGATCCGACCCAGCCGACCTACATCGAAACGGTGCCGTCGGTGGGATATCGCTTCATCGGGGCGGTGCGGGCATGAAACGCGTTCGTCTGCGCAGGCTCGTCTTCGTGCTTCTGCCTGCGGTCGTCTGCCTCGCCGCCGCCGCAGCGTGGCTCTTCTCCGGCGAATCCCGGTACCTCCTCGTGAAGTTCCCGCTTCCGACCCTGCTCGCCTCCGCCGGAGTGTTCCTCAGCCTGTGCGCATGGATCGCCCTCGCCTGGCGAAACGGCAGAAAACGTGAGTATGCCAATGGCTTGAAAGCCGGCCAGGAGGAGCTGCGCCAATCCCACCGTCATTTTCTGCGCCGCCTCGACCACGAGCTGAAGAATCCGCTGACGGCCCTGCGCGCCGCTGCGGCAAGCCACGACGCCGACGATCCGAGCTGGTCGATCGTCACCGCGCAGTCCTTGCGCATGAGCCGCTTGCTGACCGATTTGCGCAAGCTTTCCGAGCTTGAGACCTCCCCCATCGACATCGAGGAAGTGGACCTGGAGGAGACCGCACGCGACGCCGTCGACGCCGTCGCCCAAGAGCTTGCCGCGCGCGGAGAAAGCAGATCGTTTTCCCTGAGCTTCCCGGAGGCGCCCTGGCCGCTTTCGCACGTGGCGGGCGACGCCGACCTGCTTTACTCGGCGGTGTACAACCTCGTGTCGAATGCGGCGAAGTACTCCGGGGCCGAATCCCTCATCGAGATCCGAGGCTCAGAGGGCCAAGGGACCGTCACGGTCGAGGTCGCCGACACCGGCATCGGCATTCCCGCCGAGGACGTGGGCGCGGTCTGGGACGAGCTCAGCAGGGCGAGCAATTCCGGCGGGCATCCGGGCAACGGCCTCGGCCTCGCGCTGGTGGCGACGATCGTCGCACGCCACGGCGGAACCGCTCATATGAGCTCTCGCCTAGGCGTGGGAACCTCGGTTTCCGTCACCCTCCCTTCGGCGCATTCGCGGGCGTGACGCACTGTCCACACGGCGCGTGCGAGCGTCACATGAGGCCGAGGGTTTCGAACGCCCGGTACACTCCGTCGTCGTCGATCGCGGACGTCACAAGGTCCGCATGCGATTTCACCGCGTCGGTCGCGTTGCCCATGGCCACCGAAGTCCCCGCGGCCTTGAGGATTTCGATGTCGTTCGGGGAATCGCCGAGCGCGACCGTGTCCGCCACGTCGAAACCGAGGTGCTGCGCCGCCGCCCGCATGCCGACTTCCTTCGTCAGCCCGGCCAGAAGGAGCTCTCCCGTCGTTCCCCCGGCGGCGCCTACGGAATCGGGGATGATGTGGTACTTCGGGCCGATGATTTCGACGAACTCCTCGTAGCTCACCGGCGAGTCATAAGGCAAGACGAAAAGGCCCTTGGACGTGCTCGTGGGAACCTTCGTGCTCAGCACAGGGAGGATCTGCAGATAGTAGGGGTACCAGGGGCTGCCTTCCGCGTTCGGGGCCCCCGCGAAGGAACCGAAGAAGCCCTCGCTCATGCAGAACTCGTCGGGCCCCTGCCACATCCAGTTGACGCCGTGCTTGCGATAGATGTCCGTGACGTAGGAGATTTCCTCGGCCGACATTCGCCGGTCCATGACGACCTCCTCCCCTATCTTCACGTACGCCCCCGACCCGGCGATGATGCCGTGGAAACCGAGATCCCACAGAAACGGGTAAATTTCGGGCAGCGAGCGCCCTGTGGACAGGAGAAGCTTGTTGCCCGCCGCGATGGAGGCTCGAACGGCTTCGCGCGCCGAAGCGGGCGTCTCCTGGTTTTCCGTGACGAGGGTGCCGTCTACGTCGATGCAGATGAGTTTGGGCATGGCCTGTTTCCGCTGGGGATTCCTTTCCGGTCGGAGTTTCAAACGCTCAGGGCCCTGTTCTGTCGAGGCTTTGCTCTGGTCAGGGCCGTTCTACGGGCCTCCGCCTATCAGAGCTCCGTGACGATCTTCTCCAGGGACTCACGCGCGTCCCCGAGCAGCATGTGCGTGTTCTCGTTGAAGAAAAGCGGATTCTGGACTCCCGCATACCCGGAGTTGGACATCGACCGTTTGAACACGACGACGTCCTTCGCCTCCCACACGTGGAGGACCGGCATTCCTGCGATGGGCGAGCCCGGTTCCTGCGCCGAGGGGTTGACCGTGTCGTTGGCCCCTATCACGAGGACGACGTCGGTCGAGGAGAAGTCGGAGTTGATCTCGTCCATCTCAAAGACGACGTCGTATGGGACCTTCGCCTCGGCGAGAAGGACGTTCATGTGGCCGGGCAGGCGGCCGGCGACGGGGTGGATGCCGAAGCGGACCTCGACGCCGCCCTCGCGCAGCCGCCGAGTCAGCTCGGCCACCGGGTACTGGGCCTGGGCGACCGCCATTCCGTAGCCGGGGGCGATGATGACGGAGGTCGCGCCCTTGAGCATCCGAGCGACCTCGTCCGCCGTCGTCTCCCGGTAGTCGCCATAGTCCCTGTCTTGGCCCGACAGCGCGCCGGCCGAGCCGAAGCCGCCGAGGATGACGGAGACGAAGGAGCGGTTCATGGCCTTGCACATGATATAGGAAAGGTAGGCGCCGGAGGATCCGACGAGCGCTCCCGTGATGATGAGCAGGTTGTTTCCGAGCGTGAATCCGGCCATCGACGCGGCCCAGCCCGAATACGAGTTGAGCATCGAGACGACGACGGGCATGTCGCCTCCGCCGATCGCCAAGACGAGGTGCGCGCCCAGGGCGAGCGAGACGACGAGCAGGAGGATCAGCGGAATCAAGGCCGACGTGAGGTCTCCGGCTCTGACGAACCACACGATGAGAAGAATCGAGGCGATGAGCGCTCCCAAATTCATCCAGTTCCGCCCGGGAAGCGCGAGGGGGGCGCCCGATATCCTGCCTGAGAGCTTGAGGAAGGCGACGATCGACCCTGTGAGGGTGACCGCGCCCACGAAGACCGCCAGGCCGATCTCGCCCAGATGGAAGGGCATATCCGGTATGTCCCGCAGCGCCGCGCCGCGGGCCAAGTCAGGGAAGTTGCTGTCGACGCTTTCGAGGAGTGCGTTGTAGCCGACGATGACTGCGGCCGTGCCCACGAAGGAGTGCAGGAGGGCGATGAGCTGAGGCATGCCCGTCATCTCGACGCGTCGGGCCCTCCATATGCCGATGCCGGCGCCTATGGCCATTGCGAGGAGCGTGAACAGCGACATCTGCAGCACATTGGAGTGGTTGAAGGCCACCGTGAGGATAAAGACCGCGGAGAGCGCCAGCCCCATGCCCACGATGCCGAAAATGTTGCCGCGGCTCGCCGTCGTCTGCTTCGAAAGCCCCGCAAGGGCGAGAATGAAGAGCAGAGCGGCGACGAGGTAGGCGAGGTCGGTGAATCTGACGGCCGCGTTGTCGCCGCCGATCCCCATAATTCCGGCGTTGTCAGTCGCGAAAATCGCAGCGTTCATTCTCAGCTCCTCTGGAACATCTTGAGCATGCGGTGGGTCACAGCAAAGCCGCCGAAGATATTGATCGACGCGACGACTATGGCGATGAACGCCAATATTTGTATCCATGGGTCGCTGTTGACGGTTTGGATGAGCGCGCCGACGACGATGATCCCCGATATCGCGTTGGTCACCGACATGAGCGGGGTGTGCAGCGAATGCGTCACGTTGGTGATGACGTAGAAGCCCACAACGCACGCCAAGGTGAAGACGATGAAGTGGTTGGACATGCTCCGCGGGGCAAAGTACACAAGGAGGGCGACGAGGGCCCCCGCCACGGCGAGGGCGGGCTTGACCCACGGCGGAGTCTCCTGCGCCCGTATGGGCGTCGGCGCGGGCGGAGGCGGCGCCGCCTTCTCGGGCCTGGCCTTGGACACCCTGACGGGCGGAGGCGGCCACATGACGATCCCGTGGAGGGTGACGGTCATGGCGCGCATGACGTCGTCGTCCATGTCGAGCGTGAGGACGCCGTCCTTGCCCGGCGTCGCGAGCTTGAAGAAGTTCACGACGTTCTGGCCGTAAAGCTGGGAGGCCTGCCCGGGCAGGCGCCCCGCCAGGTCCGTGTACCCGATGATCGTCACTCCGTTGTCGGTGACGGTCACCCGCCCCGGAACGGTCAGTTCGCAGTTGCCCCCGTTGGCGGCGCCCAGATCGACGATGACCGATCCCGGCTTCATGGCGGCGACGGCCTCCGCCGTAATAAGGAGCGGAGCGGGCTTCCCGGGGATCAGCGCGGTCGTGATGACGATGTCAGATGCAGCTGCCTCCCTGCTGTAGACCTCCCTGGCCGCGAATTCCTGGTCGACGCTCATCGCCTGGGCGTATCCGTCGGAGGATTCCTGAGCGACCGGAATCTCGATGAATTCCCCGCCGAGCGATTGGACCTGGTCGGCGGTTTCGGGGCGGACGTCCGTCCCTCTGACGACGGCGCCGAGCGAGCTCGCCGTGCCGATCGCCGCGAGCCCGGCGACTCCGGCGCCTATGACGTACACGTTTGCCGGAGGCACTTTGCCCGCGGCCGTCATCTGGCCGGTGAAGAGCCGGCCGAAGGCGTTGGCCGCCTCTATGACGGCGCGATACCCGGCGACGTTCGCCATCGACGAGCGAACGTCGATCGACTGCGCGCGAGAGATCCTCGGGACCGCGTCCATGGCGACCGACGTGACGCCCATCGCCGCAAGCCGCTCGACCGCCTCCGGGTTAGAGGCCGGATCCATCCTCGCGACGAGGGTGGCCCCCCGGCGGATGTTGAGGAGCTTGGCCTCGCTTGGCGTATCGAGCGAGGTGATGATGTCGGCGGCCCAGACTCCCTGGGCGTCGACGATCTGGGCGCCCGCCTCGCGATACTGCTCGTCGGGATAGCTCGACCGTTCGCCGGCGCCGGCCTCGACGCAGACGTCGTAGCCGAGCCTGATGAGTTTGCCCACCGTGTCGGGCGTGGCGGCCACGAGGGTTTCGCCCGCCCGAGATTCTTTCGGCACTCCTATGAGCACGTTGTCTCCTCCGAATTGGCGTCGTCGCTGAACGTCACTGGCGCCTCGCACCGCCTGCGTGTGCGGCGCAAAGCGCCGTCGGCGTGAGCGATACTCTGCACCACTGTGATCGAGCCTACTATCTTGCCGCGTTTTTTCAGAATGCGCATTCCCGTGTCAGCTAACAGACGGGCGCTTCCTCATCTTTTCTTGGCGGCGGCGACCCGCAGGATGACGCGTTCCAGGGCGAATTCGGGATCTCTCGACGCTCCCTTGACTTCGGCATCGGCCTGGGCGACCGCCTGGATCGCAGTGGCCAACGCCTCATTCGACCACTGCCCGGCGATCCTCTCGGCGCTGCGGCGCTGACCGGGGGACATCGTCGGGTCGCCCGGGCGGGCCGACGCGCCCTTTCGCGCGGCGACGAGGGCGAGCGTGCGCAGCTTGTACGCGAGAGCCGCGACGATGGGCACGGGGGCGACGCCGCTGGCCAGCGCGTGCCGGGCGAGGGACACCGCCTTGCCGCCGTTGCCCGCGACGGCGGCGTCGGCGATGTCGAAGCCGCCGGCCTGGATGCGCCCCGCATAGTAGGTGCGCACGGCCGCCTCGTCTATCGTCCCCTCGACGTCGGACAGGAGCTGGGCCGTCGCCGCAACGAGCTCTCCGACGTCGTTGCCGTGTGCGTCGACAAGCGCCTCGACGGCGTCGGCGGTCATGCGCCTGCGGGCCCGAGCCACTTCGTCTCGGACGAGGGCGGCCTTCTCGTTCGGATACTTGACGGCCGGGATCTCGCAGCACTGGAAGCCGCCGGCGCGCACGGCGTCGAGGAGGCGCTTTCCCCTCGTTCCGCCGTCGTGGCGCAAGATGAGCACGACGTCAGGGTCCGGGGCGGCGACGTAGGCGAGGGCGTCGGCGAGGAAGGCGTCGCTCATCTTTTGGAGGTTGCTCGCGGCGACGACGTTCGGCTCGGCGAAAAGCGAAGGGCCGACGGCTGCGGCAAGCTGTCCCGCGGCGTACTGTTCGGCGTCGATCTTCGTCACGGCGGTGGCCGGATTGCGTTCGAGGGCCCGCTCGATGAGCGGCGAAACGGCCCTGTCGCCGAGGACGGGCTCGCCGACGAGGAACAGGACGACCGGAGCGAGCTGGATCCGGTC